>JBKOYE010000041.1:0-8378 GCA_046725275.1 Verrucomicrobiota bacterium | reverse complement strand
GTCTCGTGGGCTCGGAGATGTGTATAAGAGACAGACTCGTAATTCAATTTGTCTTCGTTCAGGAGCTGCCGGCGTTTAAGATCAATCAGCAGATTTGTCGTGCCGTCGCGCAAATGCCGGCCGGTCACGTTGTTTTCGAGTGTAATCAGCGAGTGCGCTGGATCAGCCAGGTTGTGAAGCAGGATCTCGATTCCGGTATTTGGAAACGATTTCCCGATCAGCCGCACAATTCGCTCATAATTCTCGAGGAATTCGTGCGTGTCGTCAGTGACCTTTTTACCGTCGTATTTCTCGAATAGCTGCGCATAAACTTTCTGCTCCGAGGGCTCGAGTTGCGTGCGCACGTTGTTTTGCTCGCCGATAAAGATGAGTTGCCGCGCCGCTGTATGATCTTCGTTCTTTAGGAAGTAATGCATGCCCAGCCGAAAATCTTTCAGACTGAATTCGCCGAAGTTTTCACGACTGACTGTGAACGGGTAGAAATCGTACTCCTCCAGATTTTTGCCAAACTTGCGCCGCCGCTCCTTGTATTTACCCCACAGAAAACCGAGGCCCAGAAAGAGCAACGATGCGATGATCGACGCGATCACGTTGATCCCAAGCTCGCTTTGCAAGGCGTTAATCATATTGCGAACACCGGATCACAGACTTCCAACCAAACTGGAGAGCGTGACATTTTCCACCAGGGTGTCCGTCGGACGCGCCAAGGCGAACGCGACTGCGTCGGCAACTTGCGTCGCGCTGATCATGCGCTCGCGCGGCCATTGGCCCTCGACCTGGCTCCAGATGTCGGTGTCAGTCGCGGCGGGGTAAACGTTGATCACGCGAATTTTGCGGTCGCGTAATTCATCGCGCACGCAGCGCGAAAAACCTTCGAGCGCAAACTTGCTCATGCAATACACGCTCCAGTTCGGGAACGGCGTTTTCGCTGCCACGGAAAGAATGTTCACGACGCTCGAGCCCGGCGGCATTCGAGGCGCAAAGCGCTGCGTTAACAGGAAAGGCGCGGTAATGTTCACGCCGATGGTTTGCTCCCATTCAATCGAAGTGATCTCAGTGAATGGTTTTACTACCGCGATGCCTGCGTTGTTCACAAGCAGATCGATTGGCTCTCGGCCGGCTTCGGCAATGAGATCGGAAACCCCGCGCGCGGTCGCCAGGTCGTGAATCAACAGCGTCACCTTCGCGCATTGCGGCTCGACAGCTTTCCGCGTCTGCGCCAGAGCCACCGTATCGCGCCCATGCAAAAGCAGCTCAACATCTTCGCCCGCGAGCTTTTCTGCGATTGCACGGCCGATCCCGCGGCTCGCGCCTGTAATGAGATAACGTTTCATTTGCAATTACTGTAGTGGCGGTCTGTGACCGCCGACCACCTGAATCGGCGCTCATAGGGCGTCGCTACAATTATGTTCTGCGCAACGTAAACCGGTTGTTCGTCGTTTCCCACAGTCGCAATCGCACGAGCTGTTGATTCACACGATTATCGATCTTTGGCCAAAGCGCGCGCACGATGTTTTCTCCAGTCGAAGGCGTACCGCGAAAATCCTCCGTTTCCAGATCGAGGTGGCGATCCTGCCACGACTTCAGTGATTCATGGATCGCATCGTTCAACGCAACGAAATCGTAAAGCGTTCCGCTGCGCGAATCGTACTCGCCTCCGATCGTTGTCTCGGTCAGATACCGATGACCGTGGCCGGTTGGATTGTTGCACTTGCCGTAAAGCCTCACGTTCTCCGCATCGGAAAAGGTCGCTGTATGCAGTCGATGTGCCGCGTGGAACGGCACCTGCAATCCCAAAAAAATCGCATTGCCTTGCCATGCTTCCGCGAAGAAATCGGCCCGCTCATGCAAACGAACGCGATCAAGCGGCATCATTGAATTGACGCGTTCGTAGATGTATTCGGCCAGACTCTCAGTGGTGATCGGACGTTCTTTTAGTCCGACGACCTCTTCGTTCAGATAACGATGATCGAGTTCGCTACGCAATGCGCGGACGCAGACGTCGATCTCGTCGTGCCGGACCAGTGGCGCTTTGTCCTCGAACTGTTCCGATCGAAAAGTAAGCCGGGCGCGGTAATTGTGTCCGTGAATTGAAGTGGCTGGCCCAAATAGCCGCGCGTTCTCTTCTGCACTCAATAACGGCGACATCGTTTTGCGCGCCGCCGAGAATTCGAACCAGTAATTCGCCTCACAAACACCAGTGAAATAGTAAGTCGCGCTCCGCTCGGGTGATTCGCTCAAGTGACAAACGCATAGTTTCGCTTCGACATCGGAAAAAAGTGGCGCCACGTCGCAGTAAAGTTGCCGGGCAATGTTCTCAGCAGTCGGTGGAACGTCGCTAAAGGATTGGTTGTCCTCGTTTAGAAATTTATGGTCGAAACGGTCGCGAAGAATTCTCCCGGCGCGCTCTTTAATTTCACTGATGTTGATCAGCATTCCTGTTGCTGGATCGACTCGGCCGGTAAAAACGAAGTAGGCAATGTAATTGCGACCGCTGCCGTAACGCGCATCCGTCTCCGGCCCGAACGCGGCCACGTTCGCCTCATCGCTCCAACCGCTAACGCGTAAACGCCGCGAGGCAGAAAATTCAAGACGTTTGCTGACAGTGAGAAGCATTACACTGTTCCCCCTGGCGAAATAGCGGCTGCGCTGCTCCGAATCAGCCGAGAATTAGTCAAACAGTCTTTTGACTTACTCCGAACCTTCATGATCTTTAAGCTAGTGAAACATATAGGCTGGCGAGAGCGCTTATTCAAAAGCACGCGGGGGAAAATCCTCGATCTGCTGCGAACAGGAGAACGGACAGTGAACGAACTCTCGGAAGAGTTGCGCCTCACTGACAATGCCGTGCGCGCCCACCTTGCCAGCCTCGAGCGTGACCGACTCGTGGCCCAGTCAGGCATGAAGCCTGGCGTTCGCAGACCGCACGCCACGTATGTTCTGGGCCCGGAATCCGAACACGTTTTCCCGAAGGCATACGGGCGACTGGTCTCGCTTCTGATGTCGATATTCTCGCGGCAGATTAAGCCAAGAAATTTGCGCGCCGGAATGCGCGCCGCGGGCCGCACAGTGGCGCAAGAACACTTCAGCGAATTAAAAGGCAAAACCCGTCGGCAAAGAATTGATGCAGCACTCGCCATTCTCAAGGAACTCGGCGGCGCGGCAACTTTTCGTGAAGAACATGGAAAGCACTTCATCTATGGTAGCGGCTGTCCCATTGCTGCGGCTACGGCAAATCATCCCGAAGCATGCCTGTTGGCAGAGTCATTGCTCAGCGAGATAATTGGCTCGCCCGTGAAGGAACATTGCATCCGGGGACCAGTACCTTCCTGCCGCTTTGAAGTGAAATAAACGCGCGGCACGGCGGGCGAACACATCCAATCACTCCGCGACTCTCGTATTGCTAATAAGGAGCTAAATAGTCAAATAATCTATTGACTTATTAGGACGAAACGAAAGAGTTACTTGTTATGAATACAACCAATGATCAATCACACGCCGCCAGCACAAGCTCGCCGGCGTATCAGGCATATTGGATCCTTCATTTCGGATTCACAGTCGCCCCCATCCTCGCCGGTTTGGATAAGTTCTTCCACCTGATGGTCAACTGGGACCAGTATCTTCCGGGAGTAGTAGCGAACGCTTCACCCGTACCGCCGCACACGCTGATGCTTGTCGTCGGCGTCATTGAGGTTGTGGCTGGAATTGGAGTCTGGCTCAAACCGCGGATTTTTGCTTACGTGGTCGCCGCCTGGCTGGCAGTAATCATAATAAATCTGTTGCTGATTCCCGGGTACTTTGACGTTGCGCTACGCGATTTCGGATTGCTGCTTGGCGCTCTTGCACTAGCTCGCTTGAGCCAGCAGTACGCGCGCGGCTAAACCCAATCGCGTACGGCGAATCGGCTTCTCCACTGGTGCGTCGTAACCTTGGCGAAGCCGATCCCAATGGATAAAGCGCAAGCTACCCTCAGGCTGCGAATTAGTCCTTCAGCAACGAGAGAAATTCGGAGCGCGTTCGCGCGTCTTCTTTGAAAACACCGAGCAAACAGGATGTTTTCATTACTGAATTTTGTTTTTCAACGCCGCGCATCATCATGCATAGATGCTTCGCTTCCACGACGACCGCAACGCCCGAGGGCTCCAGACATTTCATGAGCGACACAGCAATTTGCGTGGTGAGATTTTCCTGAATCTGCAACCGACGCGCAAAGACATCGACAATTCGCGCCACTTTCGACAGGCCGATCACTTTTCCTTCCGGAATGTACGCAACGTGCGCTCGCCCAATAAAGGGCAGCAGATGATGCTCACACAAGGAATACAGCTCGATATCTTTGACTAAGATAATCTCGCTCGCGTCGGATTCGAAAACGGCGTCATTGACGATTGCGTCGAGGTCCTGTCGGTAACCTTGCGTGAGAAATTCAAGTGCGCGCGCAGCGCGGTCTGGTGTCCGCTGCAGACCTTCCCGATCAACATCCTCGCCGACGGCCTCCAACAGTTCGCGGTATGCCTCTGTGAGTCGAGCAAGGTCCTTTTCTGGCAGTCGATTGCACGTGCGCGTGAACCTTTCTTCAAGATCAAGATTTGAAATCCGAGGCTGAATCATCAGTTATCTTTTATGTTAGCGCCGTTGAAGCGAGCCTAGATTACTCGAGCCAGCTCTGTGGATATTTTTCGTCGTCGAGCGCAACGGCCTGCTCCGTGAGCTCGAGGGTGTGTTGCGTATCGAACATGACTGCCAGCTCTTCCGTGCGCGTGGCGTTCTTGCTGGCCATAATCGTCCCGGGATGCGGGCCGTGCGGAATCCCGCGCGGATGCAACGTGATCGAAGCCGGCTCGATGCCGCGACGCGATCCGAAATTTCCGCGCACGTAAAACAAGACTTCGTCCGCTTCAACGTTGTCGTGCACCCAGGGAATCTTTACAGCTTCAGGATGAGTATCGAGCATGCGCGGCGCAAACGTGCACACAACGTAACCACGAATTTCAAACGTCTGATGGATTGGCGGCGGCTGGTGAACCGTGCCAGTGATCGGCTCGAAGTCCTGCGCATTAAAAGTGAATGGATAGACGTAGCCGTCCCATCCAACTATATCGAACGGATGATGCGCGAGCGTCACGCTCGTCCAACGCGGCCCGTCTTTCACCAAAATCTCTGTGTCCCCTTCTTTGTCGACAGTGTTCAGCTCGGTTGGTCCATGCAGATCACGCTCCGAATACGGCGATCCCATTTTGATCTGGCCCTCTTTGTTCAGATAACGTTGCGGAATCCGAACGGGGCCGACCGATTCGAGGATAAGGTAATCTTCTTCCTCGACGTTATCCGGCACGAGCCGGTAAGTGATGCCCCGCGGGATCACGATGTAATCCTCGGCGCGATACCGTTGTTTACCGAAGACGGATTCGAGCGTGCCGCCGCCTTTGAACACAAAAATGATTTCGTCGGCCCCGCCGTTGCGGTAGTACTCGAAGTGACCGTAAGGCTTTTCTGGTCGCGCGCGATATGCGGTCACGTCCTGGTTAAACAAAACCGGAATCCGGCCAGTGTAGAGATCTCCTTTGCGAGGAATATTCGCCGTTTTGAGATGATGATGGCGTAGTGGGCTGTCGGCAACTTTCTTCAGTTCCTCACACTTCAAGAGCTTCACGTTGCGGACGCGTGTCGGGGGACGCAGGTGATACATGATTGAGAACGCTTCATTGAACCCTTCGGTAGTAACTACGTGCTCGTAGTAGATCCCTTCGTTCTTGTAACCAGGTCCCGCGCCATCGCGGTGGAACCAGATGTGATGCTTCCGTGGCATTTCGCCGAGTCTTTGGTAATACGGCATTGTCGAATCCTCCTCCTTATTCTGTCATTCTGATCCCGCCATCGCGGGAGAAGAATCTCTCGCTGATCCGAGATGTTGGAAAGCCTGGCCTCATGCTACGCATTTCGTTGCAGCGGTTCGCTCAACATGACAAATCACAAATTTCCTCTTGCGGCTTGCTCGCGCTCGATGGCCTCGAACAGCGCTTTGAAATTTCCTTTGCCAAAGCTTTTCGCGCCTTTGCGCTGGATGATCTCGAAAAACAGTGTCGGACGATCTTCCACTGGTTTTGTGAAGATTTGCAGTAGATAACCTTCGTCATCGCGATCGACGAGAATCCCAAGTCGCTTTAATGCGTTGAGTTCTTCGTCAATGTGACCGACGCGGTCGAGTAGGGTGTCGTAGTAAGTCGAAGGAACTCTGAGAAACTCGAGTCCACGCTTCTGCAGATCAGTTACAGTTTCGATAATGTTGTTCGTCCCCATGGCGATGTGTTGCACGCCTTCTCCGTCGTAAAACTCCAGGTATTCTTCCACTTGCGATTTCTTTTTGCCTTCGGCCGGCTCGTTGATCGGGAATTTCACGAAGCCGTTTCCGTTACTCATCACCTTGCTCATCAAGGCAGAGTATTCCGTCGAAATATCTTTGTCGTCGAAGGTCAAGATGTTTCGGAATCCCATCACATCCTCATAAAATTTCACCCATGGATTCATCTGGTTCCATCCAACATTGCCAACGCAATGATCGACATGCTGCAATCCCGTTTCGGGCGCGCGGAACGACGGCTCCCATTTCACAAAGCTCGGCATGAACGCGCCGGTGTAATCATCGCGTTCGACAAACACGTGCACGGCTTCGCCGTACGTCTGGATGCCGCTGAGGACGATTTTGCCGTGCTCGTCCTTTAATGTTTTCGGTTCCATGTGACTCTTACCGCCGCGCTTCGTGGTTTCTTTCCAAGCTGAGGTCGCGTCTTTCACTTTCAATGCGATGACCTTCACGCCGTCGCCATGCTTATGAATGTGATCGGCGATCGGATGGTTCGTGCGAATCGGCGTGGTCAGAACAAACGTGATCTTGTTCTGCCGGACGACATAACTGGCGCGTTCTCGTACACCGGTTTCCGGTCCACTGTAGGCCACCGGCTGAAAACCAAGCGCGCTCTGATAAAAATGCGCCGCCTGCTTCGCGTTACCGACGTAAAATTCGATGTGATCTGTACCCTCGAGCGGTAAAAAATCCTCATGTGCCGCAGGAGCCTTTTTTGTTTTTGGAGCAGCAATTGTCGTTGGCATAATGACCTCCTAATTCTCTAGCGCCGAGCGCGCCTCTAAAATATAAGATCGACGACCGCCCATCGCAAGGCTGCCTGGGACAGAAACGCCTCGCTGTAGCGGCAGGCGTGTCGCCTGCAAAAGACATAACTGCGCCCGATACGGCTGCGTCTACAGGTTTACTTCTGCGCAGATTCACAGCTACTTATCTTTGCAAAGCTTCAAGGTTGGAATCGCGCGATCGCCATCGCCGAAGCGGGCCTGTATGCGCGCACGCCTCTCCTCATTGTTTGGGCCCGTCCAAGCGTTGTGTGATGATAGGTTGAGCTCGAGAGCGCGATCAGCTTCTCGCAGCGCCGCTTCTCGCTCACCCAAACCTGCCAAGATTTGTGCGAATAGAGTAACTAAGCCTGGATTCTGCGGCTGCTGTTTCAGCTCCTTCTCCAGTGTCTCCCGAGCTCGGGTAAAGCTTGTCCGTGCCTCATTAGCGTTCCCGGAAAGCTGCTCGAGTCTCCCTAAAAGAAGGTGGAAGTAAGTCTGCAAATATGGCGGCAACGAGTTTGGTGGATCGCTCAACGTCCGAAGCAGAGCGATCGCCGCCGCGGGATCGCGTCGCAGCATGGCCTGATAGTAGATCGCCCAAACGGCATCTAGATCATTCGCTCCTGGATGAAGGCGGTTTAAGAGTACGTCAGCCTGATCGAGTTCACCCAGTGCTTGATAAACTTGCGCCTTGAATGCGATGAGACTCGTGTCATCCGGCCAGATAGCTAGCGCTTGGTCAATCGTTCGGAGCGCCGCCGGAAAATCACGCACATGAGCTCGCGCATAAAAGGCGTTGATGCGTAAGAATCGATCGCGTGGATTCAGCGCGATTGCCGCATCGAAATATTCTCGCGCTTCTTTCCAGCGGCCCTGGCGGAAGGCAATCAACCCAAGCGCTTCCATAATGTCGGCGTTGTTCGGCCATCGTGACTGCACCTGTTCAAATGTGCGCCGCGCCGCGTCGTATTCATTCATCACCTGATATTCATAAAAGCCCTTGGCCAGCTGAGATTCTGCCAGTTCAGGTTGCAGCCGAAGCGCCGTTTCTACCGCCTTCCTCGCCGCTGTTCGGTGCGTCTCCGTTTGGTCCCAAAAGTAGGTCCGCGCCTGCGTCCGCGCTAACAGCGCCCATGCCGCAGCGAAATCAGAGTCAAGCCCGACAGCTTGTTCCAACGCCTGCTCCGTACGCTGTCGGGAATCGTAATCACCGCGGTACAACGCGCGAGCTTGCAGGTAGGCGTCGT
>JBKOYE010000048.1:0-9073 GCA_046725275.1 Verrucomicrobiota bacterium | reverse complement strand
CGTCCGCATTGTCGATTCAACTGGGAAGCAGGTTCCCTATCTCATCGAGCGATTGTTGCCGGATTCCGAATCAACCATACGGCCAACAGAATTTCGCAGCACCATCGAGAACGGCGCGACACATCTAAATCTTAAAACAGGAACAAGCGCGCCAATCATTGGCATGACTCTCGAAACGCCAGCAACGCACTTCATGAAAGCTGCGGACGTCGAAGGATCGAATGACGGGAGAAGTTGGACCAAACTCGCCGGAGGAGATTCGCTGTTTCAAGTGCCGAACGGCGCAACGAAACTCCGCGTTTCGTTTCCCGAGGGCGCATGGCATTTCTTGCGCATCACCATTGACGAGCTGGGGTCGCCACTGACGCCTTTCATCGGGGCGCAGCTGCACAAGGCGCGCACAACCGCGCCCGCCGAACCGGTACCAGTCACCATCAAATCGCGCGACGAAAGCCCCGGCACAACGAGACTCGCCCTCGATCTTGGCGCAGCAAATCTCACTTTGGGATCTCTGCGGATCGACGCTAACGAGCCGGTATTCACACGCACTGTTACCCTCGCGGTGCCCGAAGTAGGCGATGACGGAATTCGCGAGCGCAAGATCGCTGAGGCTGTGATTTATCGCGTAAATGTAAACCGCAAAAACGAAGCGCATTTGGAGATTCCACTCGAATCCCAAATCCACACACGCGAGTTGTTGGTGCTGATTCAAAACGAGGATAGCCCACCAATCTCGATTGATGCAGTACGCGCTGACAGGCGGCTCGTGCGCCTGACCTTTTTCGCCAACCAACCGGGCCAATATTCACTTCTCAGCGGCAACACTCAATGCGCCGCGCCGCATTACGATCTTTCGGCGTTGAGCGGAAAGCTCAGGAATGCAACTGCAATGGATGTTGTTCCGTCGGCGCTTGCCCCCAATCCAAATTACAAACCGCCCGAAGCACTGGCCGCGGTCACATTGAGTGGAGCGCAAATCGACGTGGCGGAATGGAAATTCCGCAAGCTTCTACCGCTTACGGAAACCGGCGTGCAACAAGTCGAACTCGATCCGGAATTGCTGGCTCGTTCGCAACGCGACCAACGCGATATCCGCATCGTGCGCGGCCAGTATCAGCTGCCGTTCCTTTTTGAACGCACGTCATTATCACGTCCGATCAGCCTTAATGCTGCGGTGGCAAATGATCCGAAAAAGCCGGCCCTTTCGCGTTGGTCCCTTAAGCTGCCACAATCCGACGTGCCGATCACGCGGCTCGTTTGCGCATCGTCGTCGCCGCTTTTCCATCGGCAATTGCGATTGTGGGAAGAAGTCACTGACGAGCGCGGCGACAAATTTGCATCCGAACTTGGCCGCGCCACCTGGGATCAAACGCCCAACTCTGCGAAACGCGATCTGGTTATCGAGCTCAACGCGCGCCCTAAAAGCGACACGCTGTTTCTCGAAACAGACAACGGCGACAACCCGGCAATCGAGTTACGCGACTTTCGTGGTTACTACCCGGTGACGCGTGTCGTATTCAAAGCGACGCCGGATCCCGCCCAGCCGGTCTGGCTGTATTACGGCAATCTCGATGCAACCGCTCCGCGTTACGATCTCACTCTCGTTGCCGCCGAACTTCTGAAGGCTGGACGCGGGACTATCGCCGCCGGTGCTGAAGAAAACCTTTCGCCGAAACCCGCATTCGTTGGCCAAACACTAACCGGATCGACTCGCTACATTTTTTGGGGTGCGCTGGCGTTAGTAGTGATCGTTCTGCTAGGAATCATGTCGCGCTTCCTGCCGAAACAATCACAATGAAGGCCATGGTCTGCAGAATGCTTAGGCGTTACAACCCGCATCGAGCAGCGCGACAGGAGTACGAAACGCGAGTTCTGGCTTTCCTCGCCAAGTCGGCAAGCGCACCGCGGGAACGATAGGATTGGGCCACCGCCAGATGGCGGCAATCCGTTTATAAGGGAGTGTGAGGCCAAGAATTGTTCCAACGGGTTGGCGATTGTTCGTTTTTTGCCTCGCGTACCTTTCTATCATGATCTTTGGTCATTTGCAGGATCGTCTGATTCTTTTTCCGACAAGGTCGCCGATCGATCCGGGCGGCGCGGTTCGGAAAACAATTCCATTTGAAGATGGCGAACTAGAAATCTGGACAGCGCAATCGCGGCGCGCACAGGAATGGGGGCGCGCAGACGTTTTCATTTTGCGCTTTTACGGCAACGCGGATCGCGCAGATCGCTGGCCTGCCATGGAGGCGGAGATGTGGAAGGATCGCGCAGTGGAAATCTGGGGAATGAATTATCCCGGATTTGGCGGCAGCACGGGACCGGCGCGTCTTTCTAGGATCGGGGGAGCCGCGCTCGCTGCATTTGATGAATTGCAACGGCAGGCGACGAGCCAAAATGCTACAGCCCCGATTGTATTATTCGGCACGAGTATCGGAGTAACGGCTGCGCTGAACGTGGCTGCGTCTCACCCCACCGAAATTGCCGGAGTGATTTTGCATAATCCTGTACCACTGCGCGAAATCATCCTGCGCCAGTTTGGCTGGTGGAATCTGTGGCTACTGGCGGGGCCAGTCGCATTGCAGATTCCTCAAGATCTCGACAGCGTCGCAAACGCTAAGGCGAGCCGTGTGCCGGCGATTTTCCTGCTGGCAGAAAAAGACGAGATCGTGGCGCCTCGTTTTCATCAGTTGGTGGTTCAGGCATACGCCGGAGAAAAACGGATCATCGAATTGCCCGGCGCTCATCACAACGATCCCGTCGAAGGAACCGCGCTGGCGGATTTGGATCAAGCGCTGGGGTGGTTATTAGCGAAACCCCGTTAAAGTCCGCGCGTCGCCCTGAGCGCAGTCAAAAGAATTCCGCAAAGTTAACGCGGGCCCGCCAGGGGATTTGATTCGCTCTTCCCGTTCGCTCAACCTCCGGTCCGTCCATGTCGCGGCTTCCCAGCCGCTCCATTCTCGACTTCACTCGGAATGACGTTTATGAGAGCAATCGCCATGCAAAACGCTCAAAATCTGATGAGCAGTTTCGAATTCATCGCAGCGCTCATGTCCATCATCATTGGTCTCGGTGTGACCAATCTGCTCGCGGGCGCCGGGCGCGCGTTTTACCGACGCAAAGAAAACCCGCTCGACGAAGTCCACATTGTCCTGACCCTCGCGACCCTGCTGCTGCTGGTATTGCAATGGTGGGTGACATTCAAATGGAACACCGAAATCACCTGGAGTTTTGACAGGTTTCTGGTGCTGATCGTTTGGACCATCACGCTTTACCTGCTCACTGTTTTCCTGTACCCGCCCGACCTATCCGAAGCGGAAGAACATCAGCGCCGCTTCCAACGAAACCGTGTCGGCTATTACTCGGCGTTCATTGCGATGATGGTCCTCGACATCATACAAACCGCAATCCACGGCGATCTCTTTCATCCAATCTGGTACCTGCCGTTTGCAGGCCACTACGCCGTCCTGGCGGCAATTGGACTCTGTGCGCATCGACGGGGTTACGATCGCTTCTTTGCGTGGTATCTACTGATCACACTACTAATCTGGGCGCTCTTGGTAAGGAGACATCTCGTTCCTGACACGATCGCCGCGTAGCATTCCGGATTGCATCAGCTTTTGACTGCCACCCACTCATTCCGCGCACGGGAATCGGAGACAGCTTGCACGACTCGCATGTAACGCAGGCCGTCCTCGAAATTTGGATGAGGACGCACGCGTCCCTTTGATTTCACTGCGGCGAGAAAATCTTCTTCCACGCGCCATTCGCCCTCCAATTCCGTGGGAACATCCACGATGTGTAATGCCTGATCGCCAACCTTTCCCATCTGCATGACGTCGGCCGTGAAATCGTACGTCAGAGTGCCGGCGTTTCCGTAGATCTCCAGCTTATCACCTTCCGCCAGCGCATTAATTCCGCTGAACTCAAGCACCCCTTCGGCGCCACTTTCAAAACTGCATAGCACCGTAAGCAAATCGGGAACGATCACGTTGTAGGCTTCGCGAAACGGTTGAACGACTTGTCCGCGCGCAAACACACCGGCGATGTCGCCAAGCCAGCGTTGCAAAACCTCGATGTAAATCCCAAGAGTGAGCGTATTGAGTCCACTGATCTCGATCTTTTGGCGCCAATGCGCCGGCGCGTCAGGATCGAGGTAATTTCCGTGGAAGCTTTGCAGCCGCACATGATGCGGCTGGCCAATGTAATTTTCGGCGAGGATTTTCTTGACCATCAAATCGCCGCGTAGTCCAAACGGCGGCGGACAGAGCATCGTCACCAATTCTGGATATCGTTTCGACGCGGCCAACATTTCTTCCGCCTCGGCCAGGTCCATCGACATGCGCGCCTGGCAAAAGACATGTTTTCCCGCCTCAAGCGCAGAAATTGTGACTGCCGAATGCATGTACGGCGTTGTGCCGATCCAAACGATGTCGATGTCCGGCGTCGCAACCAGCTCCGCCCAATCGCGGATCGGTACCGCTGCCAGCGAATTCTCCCGGCAGAAGCGTTCCGAGCTTTCGTATGTGGAGTTTGAAACGGCGACAATTTCCACCTCGGAGTTCTTTTTGAGGGCCGGCAAATGGCGAGTGCGAACAATGTTGCCCGCTCCGACGATTCCGATCCGTAATTTGTGATTATTTTTGTGCATTAGCTCTGAGCGATAATCGCTACTGCGAAGCGATTGTTATAGCCGAGCTACGTTTGACCGCCACCACCAAGTGCGCGTTCAACCGATTTGATAGCGAGCGTCACTTCGTGCGAGCGACACTTCGGCGTGTCCCGACATGTCGGGGCCCGCCTTACCGAAATGATCCGCTTGACCTCCAGGCTCAAAGACGGCAGGTTACGCGGCTTTTTTGCGACATGAAAGTTTGTCACATCACAGGATCCAGAGCAGTACGAGGCAGCGTGATTCACCGGCGCGGTTTGGCCAAGAAGAAAGGTGGCGTGGGCCGGCACATCACCAAAATGGTGCCGCGCGTTTTCTCGCCTAATTTGCAGCGCCAGCGTATTTGGGTGCCGGAGCTGAAGAAGTTTGTGCGTGTTCGCGTCACGGCGCGCGGTCTCAAGACAATAAACAAGCAGGGCGCTTACAAGGCGCTGAAGAAAGCCGGCGCAATCTGAAATTGTAAGGCGTCTCAAGAACGCCCTACTGCAACAGTTTACGTTCGGGCCAGGTTAGCTGTAGCTGCCAGGTCGTGGTTGTGACGGTTATGTCAACCGTTGTCCCACTTGCATTGAGAGCCTCTGGAGATTGTTTCGCCTGCTTTGATTTCATCCGTGGCCGATCAAGTGAACCGTCGTTGAACTCGATCAGGTAACCTTCGTTGATCAGCCAGCGCAGATCGGACGCGAGCGCCAGTCTTCGCGGTTCGGCATCTTCGCTCGCCCCATTGTCAGTCAACGCTTCGAAAAGCTGCTTCCGATTAATTCCCGCCGTGGCCGATACTGCTTCGAGTATCGCGTTCACTAACGGAGACACGCCTGTCTGTTCGTGAACAAACGCGCGAACGCGAATAGGCGAAACAAACAACATGCCACGCCGATGACGAAAAATGTGCAGACCGTTTTGCCGGAATCGGCTCGCAAGCTCCTGCATGACCTCTGAAGGAGAGCGGGTTTCGCGCGCCCACGCCTGTTCGATTGCCCGGTTCAGTATCCGGTCTGGCAAGCTTCGGCTCTCCGTCCCGCCGACAGTCACCTCCTGCACGCTGCGGATGAGTGCCGGCAAATATTGCGAACGAAAATGTCGTTCCGCTTCCGCAGCAGACGAAAAAGTCACAGGTGTTTCTTCTCGCAAGGTTGTGTAAGTCGTGACCTTTCTGGCTTCCTCTTTCCAGCCCTCGACCACCGCGGGTTCGCTGACGATCTCGATTTGCCGCTGATAATCAGCGAAGCTCATTCGCCGGCTGAAACGTTGCTCGTATAAGCTTCGCAATTGCGGCTGGTAAGCGTGGTGATTGGTCGGGCCCAGCAGCGTGCCACTCAACCGACACCTGGCGACATTCGAGAAATTTCCTTTTATCGGATCGCTTTCTACAACATTGATCTGGTAAAAGTCGCGTTGAGCGAATCGGAACGCGTTTCGCTCGAGAAATTCCCGGTCCACGGAGATTCCACCGTCCTCGCCAAGTTGGAAAAGCGGCGCTTCGGCCTTTGCCGTGAGGCGAACTTCATATCGCCCCGCTTTTTCCAAAAACAAACGGGCCAGAACAAACAGCGAATAGGCAATCGAACCAGACTTAATCTGCGCAACCACATTTTCGAATACGTTCTGACGAGGGAGGAAACGAATCGTTCCCTCGAACGGCTTTGGCGCAGCCTGCGCAACGCCATCCGGCGAACGTCGATTTTTGGTTCGATCGAAATGGCGACGCCTGCCGCCTTCTGTCTTGGGCGGCGTTCTGCCACGGTGGCGCCTGTCGGGTTTAGGGCCCGGGCGTTGAGTGTCTCCTCGCCGTTCGCGAGAGCGGAATGTTCGATCCTTGTGCCCGCGACCACGGTCGCGGCTGCGCAATTCGGCAGGCGCCTCTCCTGCAGTGTAATGATCGTAATGTTGCGTCGCACCGGGTTCTTTCACCCATGCGGGCAATAACTTCAGATCAAGAAGATCGGCAGGCTCGACGGACGGAGCACTCATCACGTTCATCTACTCGAACGGCAAATGGAAGCAAACGCGAACAAGCCGGCACACAACTTCATGAAGTATTGACAGACTAATGGCCTCTGGACCAGAATCGTGGTTGCTTATTATCTGATACGCCGCGACGAAATGAAAACTCTCGCGAAACGAATCAGGCGCGAGCTACAAAGAGAAACGCCCAAGATTGGGCACTGCGCGATATACGAGAATGAATTGCAACGCCTGTGGCCAATAGATGAGGTAAATCGAAAACAGAAGATCGCACACTTCGCAAACGAAAACGGATTCAAATTAACTTTCTACAAGCAGGGTCTGTGCGCGATATTTGAGAGAAAGTCATCGGGAGATTCAGCAGAGTGGAACGAATAGGGCGGTTCAAACTGTACACGCCCCGAAAATGATTGACATCCTCTTTAATTCATTTACTTGCGATGCTGTGCCCGGACTTTCCGGCAGCTGCGCGGGCTTACCCCCGCGCGACTAACACCAACCGAACAAATCTTATGGCGGATAAACCGATCGAAGAGAAGGTCAAGGACATCATTGTCGAGCAACTCGGCGTGAACCCGGAACAGGTCACGCCGCAGGCGTCTTTTATTGAGGATTTAGGGGCAGATTCACTAGACATTGTTGAACTGGTGATGGCTTTTGAAGAAGAATTCGGGGTCGAAGTACCAGATGAAGACGCGGAAAAACTCCAGACCGTCGGCGACGTCATCAAATACATCGAAGAAAAGTCGTCCAAGCAGCAGTAAAGCCCGACCCGGAACTAATCTCAGTTCGTTTTGCAAACTTCAGACGTTCCCACGGCCGCCCGCCTTCCATAAGCGCCGGTTGCCAAGCCCTATGACACGTTCACACTAGGACGTGGACATAACGCTCCTGCAGCGGCCGCTGTTTTATGTCGGCCGTCATCACATAACGGTCCTTGGACTGATCGGCTTCATTGGGTTTTTCGCCGCCGGACTGATCATCGCCCGGTTTTTGCAGAGCCAAGTCGTTCGGCGTTTCTTCAGCCGGTTCAAGATCGACACAAATTTCATAGCGATCGTCACGACCATCCTGAGCCTGGCGGCCATTGTCTTTTTCACTGTCACTGCAGTGAATGCTGCGGGAATTCCGCTGCCGTGGACCGCTCCGCTTCCAGCAATTAGTCTGAGCCTCGTTCAAATTTTCCTGCTGATCGCGCTGTTGGTGGGAGTGTTTTGGTTTTCCTCGGGAACGAAACGTTTTCTTTTCAACCGGCTGCTTGCACAAAGCGGACTCGATCGATCGTTGCAGTACGCCATTGCCCAGGTCGTCAGCAACATCGTGCTGGTGGTTGGCATTTTCTTCGTGCTGGAGAACGCTGGTATCCATCTCGCCGCGCTGGCCGTTTTTGCCGGTGCGGTTGGCGTCGGGGTCGGATTTGGTCTGCAAAATATCGCCAGTAATTTCATTAGCGGTCTGGTTATCCTGGCGGAGCGGCCGATCGCGATTGGAGATCGCGTCGAGGTAGCAGGCATTCTGGGTACAGTTCGGCAAATTCGCGCGCGAAGTACGGTGATTGTGACGAACGACAATATCGCCATCATTGTGCCGAACTCGAAGTTCATAGATTCGCCAGTTACCAACTGGCATTATGGCGATACCAGTGTGCGGTTTCGTCTTCCGGTAGGCGTGGCTTATGGCAGCGACGTCAACAAGGTCCGTGAAGCGCTGATCGCCGCAGCACGCGAACACTCAGCCACGTTGGAGAATCCGGAGCCGACCGCATTTCTCGAAAAATTTGGGAATAGCACCATCGATTTCGAACTCGTTGCCTGGAGTCGCGAAATGAGTGCTAGCCCGCGCAGGTACCGAAGTGACTTGAATTACCTGATCTACAATCATCTCACCGCTGCCGGCATCGAGATCCCAAATCCCCAACGCGATCTGCATATTCGCAGCGGAACGCTCAAAGTGGAAAACGTCACGAAGAAAGAACGCACGGACGCATCGAAGGCAAGATTGTAGAGTCCACTGCGGCGGACGCTACCTGTCAAACGGGCTGAACTTCATGCAGCACGGCCAGACAATCCAGTTTACCCGGGGCGTGGCGAAGGTGTCACAGCTGCGCGATCTGCAGACCGACGATTGGAAACGAGCGCTTCAAAACAAATGCAAGGATCATCGGTACTACGAGATCGTGGAAGAAACGCTGGACTGCGGTTTCGAACATTTCTATCTGCTTCTTGAGGATACCTCTAGCAACACGCGCGCGATTCAGCCGGTGTTCTTGCTGCGGCAAAATCTCGTGGAAGGCGTGCCGGGCAAAATCCGCTCCATTGTCGATCGAATCCGCAGGGTGTTTCCACGCTTTCTCACGATGCGCGTGTTAATGGTTGGCTCCGGAGCCGGCATCGGCGACTTGGGAGTATGCGACGAAAAAGACGATCGATGGGTAGGAAC
>JBKOYE010000127.1:0-16423 GCA_046725275.1 Verrucomicrobiota bacterium | reverse complement strand
CGCCCCGCGATAAACCGGAACGTCGACGAAATTTTTCGCTTTATACTTCGTCTCCTTGCTCATCGGCGTCCAAAGCATCTCCCGCCCCGGACGAACAAAGGCGTATTCGCCGCTGCGACGCAGGACAATGACAACTGCCAGAACCATGAACGTGTTCCAGATGGCGAGCGCAACGAAGCCGAAGAAAATGGCCACTGGAATTATCGTGAGTAGGACGACTAATCCGAGTCTTGAAGCAATTCTGCCGGTGATGAAAAGCTGCGCCAGGATCGTGAGGCTCTGCACAATCCAATCGATGCGCGCAAAGACACTCGTGCGCGTCTGGGTATCGGCGAATGTCGTCGAGACCAGACGAAGTTGTTCGAAATAAAGAAAGGTATTTGCGGTCGCCAGCAGCGCGACATAAGCCGCAATCCCGAGCAGATAGGGCGACCGCAGGACCAGGGTGATCCCCGCCAATGGATTTCCACCAAGGGCGCGGTCTCGCGACGATAGTTGATGAGCTTCGTCGCCTTGGCGATGCCGTTCTGGACCGCGTTTCCAGAGGCGAATCAGAATTGCCTGCAACCCGACCGCCAAAGCAAAGAGCGCAGCCCCGACGAAGAGGATGCCGCCGTTTCCGATGCTTCGCGCGGCGAGATCGGTAAAGAGCGGTCCTACTAACGCCCCCGCTGTTCCGCCTGCTGCGATGACCGGGAACAGCCGCTTCGCTTGTCCGGAATCGAAAAGCTCAACCAGAAAGCTCCAGAAAACCGAGACCAGAAACAGGCTGAGCACGCTGATGAAAACGTAGAAGAACTGCCCGACCGCCACATTTTTGGATTGGTTTTGCAAAACGACGCCCACGATCGCGAGCGCCACCGCCACGAAGCCGTAAATGAGCGGGAGAAAGACGCTTCGCCTGGCTTTGGCGACGATCGCCCCATAAACGGGGACGATCGCTAACGACGCAATCCAGGTGAACACATAGAGATTGGCGACGCGATCACGACCGAGAATCGTGCCCACCGTTTCACGCACTGGTCGCACAGCGAAATAGCCGCCGAGCACGCAAAAGAAGAGAAAGAATGCGGCAACGACCGACGGCAGTTCGCGCCGCTCCACTGATGTAAGTGTCGAGAATATCCGTTCTACGAACGATGGCCGATCTGAGGAATGGGCCATGTGGGTGCCCTAGGACTAGCCGGGCCGCTTGTGCCACTGCGCGAGTACTTCAGCTTCGCGCTCGGGCGTTAGACCGGCTTTCAAATGGGATTGCCGCTCTTGCGGGAGCGACTTGAACCACGCAAGCGTGTCGGGCGCGGTCACGTCAAGCGGTCGAAACGTCAGGCCCTTGCCCAATGCGCGACTAATGTTCGTTCGCGCAACCGCATCATCCTTACCTGTCCATACCGGCATGTCAGACCAGGGCTGCACTTTCTGCTCAGTCAAAAATTGTTCGTTTAGCCAAGTAAACTTCGCGTCCGACTTCAGGGCGGCCTTAATTCCATCGAGCATCTCGCCGATGCCGAAGGGTTTGGCAGGTCCGGTCGCGTTGTAAATTCCTGTCTCGCGGGTCTCGGCCATGCGAATAGTCCATTCAGCAAGATCACGCGCATCGATGAACTGGACGGGATCGTTTGGATTTCCAGGCGCCAGCACGTCTCCGGCACGATCGATGCGCACAGGCCAATACGTAAAGCGGTCGCTTTCGTCGCGAGGCCCGACGATAAGTCCCGGGCGAATGATCAAAGTTTTTCTGGGAAACCATTTTTCGGCTTCGCGTTCCGAGAGCGCCTTGAGCGGCCCGTAGGTTTTGAATCCGGACGCGCGCACGGCTTCAATCGTCTCCTTGTATGGATCGGCACCTTCGTATTTCTCTGTCAGCGCGTTTTCATCAGGTCCCTGCTTCGGCTCGCCGTAAACGGAAATGGTCGAAATGAAAATGTAGCGATCAACATTTCCTTTGAGCACTTGCGCCGCGTCGCGCACCCATGCGGGCAGCGTCGTCGGGTTGTCGATCACCACGTCCCATTGCCGATTTTTCAGCGCGTCGAGTTTGCCATTGCGATCCCCGACGAGTTGTTCGACTTCAGCAGGCAATTCGCCGGGATGCGTCTTGCCCCGGTTGAACGTGCTTACTTTATGTCCGCGACTCAGCGCGTAGCGCACCTGATACGGGCCGGTAAATCCGGTGCCGCCGAGAATCAGAATGCGCATTGGTGTCGGTGTCTTCTCTGCAAACAAGGGTGTTTGTATTACTCGCGACGCAAGCGCACTAGCGGTGGATATTTTGATGAAACGCCGGCGGTCCATAGTACGAGCAACCTTCTTGTCATTCCGAGCGAAGTCGAGGAATCTCTCATTAAAATGACAAGACGTGAAGCCGCGAAACTGATCGGGGGAACGACCGCCGGATTACTTTTACCAATCGGCGCCCAAGCGGCAGACGAATCATCGACGATGCTGATGCGCACGATTCCTTCCTCTGGCGAAAAACTCTCCGTGATCGGCTTGGGAACATGGCGGGCGTTCGATGTTGATCTTATCGCCGATAGCCGAAGGCAGCTCGAAGATGTTCTGTTGCGCTTCGTGAAGCTTGGCGGCCGCATGATTGATTCATCGCCGATGTATGGCAGGGCGGAGGAGGTGATCGGCGAGCTCACCTCTGCAATCGGGATTCGCGAGAAGCTGTTTCTCGCGACCAAAGTCTGGACTCGGGGAAAGCAGAGCGGAATTCAGTCAATGGAACGTTCCATGTCGCTTTTGCGGACGAACCGGATCGATCTCATGCAGGTGCATAATCTAGTCGATGTGAATACGCAGCTCGCGACCCTGCACGAATGGAAACAGCAGGGACGCGTCCGGTACATCGGAATCACGCATCACGAGTCCGGAGCTTTGAGCGAAATTGAAAAGCTGATGCGGAGCGAGAAGTTCGATTTCCTCCAAATCAATTATTCGCTGATGGAACCCGAAGCGGAGGAGCGCGTCCTCCCGCTGGCGCAAGAGCGCGGGATCGCGGTCATCGCCAATCGGCCGTTTGGAGCCGGCGATCTCTTCAACAAAGTGCGTTCCAAACCGCTGCCCGAGTGGGGCTCGGAATTTGATTGTCACTCATGGGCGCAATTCTTCTTGAAATGGATTGTGGCAAATCCAGCGATCACGTGCGCGATCCCAGCCACGGACAAACCGCCTCATCTCGAAGACAATATGCACGGCGGGATCGGCCGCCTGCCCGACGCAAAGATGCGTCGGCACATGGTGGAATTAGTGTCGTCCTGGTAGCTCCGAGGGAGCCTTGGTACATCCGGCGCATGTCAAATGAAAAATTTTACCTTTACTGGAAAAAATCGCTTGCGACCGCGGTCGATATGCCGGATAGAACGCGCTCTTTATGCCAAAACTTCTCACCCTCACGCTTGTCATCCTGGGATCCGCGGCAATTTTCCCGCGTCCCGCAATGGCGCTTAACTTTTCGGCGCCGACTCCAAAATTCAATTACACCGATGCTTCCGGCAAAAAGCAATCTGTCGAAGTGGTGGACAAATATTATCCGAAGAAGATCGTCCAGCCAATCGCGAAGGTAGATCCGCAGATTGATCCGAAATTGCGCCGGGCGGCTACTATTGCCGAGGAGCGCGCACGTGCGCACTCGCTGTCCAAGTGCTGGCGTTTCGTAAAGGAAGCGCTCGTTGCTGCGGGCGTAGTCAAATCGCGGCCGCAAACAACCCTTGCGAAACAGGCTGGTCAGGAGCTCGTGAAAAACTACGGCTTCAAAAAACTTCCCGTCTCAAATCCATACGAAGCGCCTGTTGGGTCTGTGTTAGTCTATGACGCCAAACGCGCGGCTGGTCATGTGGAGATTCGGACCGAGACTGGTTTCGTGAGCGATTTCCGGTCGAAGACGCCATCACATCGTCCGCTGATTGGCGTCTTCGCTAAGATCTAGTCTAAACCGCGCCGACGGCGGCTGACATTTCTTCGGAGAAGGCGATGCATCTGAACAAAGGTGTAACGCCTTGACCTCAACGCATTGCACACGCGGCTTTGCCGTCTGACTGTTCAGGCCATGAGCATCCGCATCGCGATGTGGTCTGGGCCGCGAAATATCTCTACCGCCATGATGCGCGCCTGGGGCAATCGGGACGACACTGTCGTTATCGATGAGCCGTTTTACGCATTTTATTTGAAGGCGACCGGCATCGAGCATCCCGGCGCGGATGAAGTGATCGCAACGGACGAAACCGATTGGCGGAAAGTTGTCGCGCATCTCACCGGGCCGATCCCAAATGGCAAGCGAATCTTTTTTCAAAAACAGATGACGCACCATTTTTTGCCAGAAGTAGATCGCGAATGGTTAAGCGCAGTGACGAATTGTTTTCTCATTCGCGACCCGCGCGAAGTGATTAGTTCCTACATCAAAAAGCGAGAAGACCCTGCGCTCGAGGACCTCGGTTTCGTGCAGCAGGCGGAGATTTTTGATTTCGTCCGCTCGCAGACGAACGCGATTCCGCCCGTTGTCGATGCCAAAGACGTGTTGCAAAATCCGAAGCGGACTCTACGACTGCTCTGCGACGCGATTGGCGTTAAATTCACGGATTCGATGCTTTCATGGCCGCCGGGGTTGCGCGAGACCAATGGCATCTGGGCCAGGCATTGGTATGGCGAGGTCGCCAAGACAAGCTCCTTTCAGGCGTATCGCCCGACAGATTCCAGGGTGCCGGAGCGCTTCCGCGAGATTCATGAATGCTGTCGTGAATGTTATGAGCGGCTGTATCAATACAGGTTGTTGTAAATCAGGAAACTGGGATGAAGATCTAAAAATCCCCTCCTGTTTTCCTGGGTTTCTGATTAATCTTTCGGTCCTCAATGTTGCAGACATTCGACGAGCGAAACCGCGACTTGATCGTGAACATCAACGGGGAGTTGGTGCATCGCGATAAGGCCCGGATCAGCCCGTTTGATTCGGCTGTGCAAGGCGGTGATGCCGTTTGGGAAGGGCTGCGACTCTACAATGGCCGAATCTTTAAACTCCACGAACACCTCGATCGGCTGGAGCGCTCGGCGCGCGCGCTGTCGTTCGCTGAAATTCCGTCCCGCGAAAAAATCGTCGAGGAGATTAAACGCACACTCACGGCAAACAAAATGAGTGATGGCGTGCATATCCGTCTGACACTCACTCGTGGCATGAAAATCACCTCGGGTATGGATCCGCGACTGAATCAGAGCGGGCCGACGTTAATCGTTCTCGCCGAGCATAAGGCCCCCGTTTACGCGAAGACCGGGCTGACTCTGATCACGAGCAAGATCCGGCGACCGCCGGCCGACGTTCTGGACCCGCGAATTCATCATGCGAATCTGCTGAACTCGATTCTGGCAAAGATCGAAGCGAACAACGCCGGTGCGGACGACGCTCTTATGCTCGATACGCATGGTTTCGTAGCAGAAACGAACGCGACCCACATCTTTCTCGTACGCAATGGCGACCTAGCAACGAGTCGGGTTGTGGCGTGTCCCGAAGGCATCACGCGCGCAACGCTGATCGAGATATGTGCAGCTCAAAAAATTCGGTGCGTCGAGACTGATCTGTCGGTTGTCGATGTTTACGGTGCCAATGAAATGTTTTGCACTGGCACTATGGGCGAATTAGCCGGCGTGATCAGAATCGACAATCGCCAGATCGGCGATGGAAAAATCGGCCCCATGACGAAACGCCTGAGTGACCTTTACGTGCAACGGACCGGGACGGAAGGCGTGCAGGTCATTGATCTGTAGGAGCTCAATCTTCTTCTCTCACAACTGTTGCGCCGGCCTGATGATGCCGAGCAGGATCGCGACGGGAATCGACGTGTAGCCGAGGAAGAGAAGCCAGGCAAAGATTCGGCCGCCCAGCGCGAGACGCGGCGTGAGTTTCTTGTCATTCAGTCCGAGCGATTGAAAAAAGCTCGACGATCCATGGCTCAAATGAAGCGCGAGCAAAAAGAGGCCAAGCACGTAAAACGCGGACACGTAGTAATTTTGGAATCCGTACACCATCATTGAGTAAACGTCGTAATGCCCAAGAGGATCCACTTTGAGCAGGTCAAAACGTGGGTCGGTGACTCGCACGGTGAAATGCGCGATGTGATAGATGATAAAGGCCAGCACAATGAACCCGCTCATCACCATATGACGCGAGGCGAAGTCTGCTTTGACGTAGTGTCTGTCGATGTAGCTTTCGGGACGAGCACGCCGATTTTCGACGGCCAATTGAATGGTCACGTAAATGTGAATAATGACGGCAGCGAGCAGGAATAACCGGACTGCCCAAAGCAGCGGGCCAAGATCGCGCAGATGTTGCGAGTAACCGTTAATCCAGTCTGGACCCAGAAAAATCTGCAAATTCCCGAGCAGATGCCCGATTACGAACAGAATCAAAATAACGCCCGTGACGGCGACGATCATTTTTTTTCCGACGGACGAGCGATAAAAAGCGGCGAGAATATTCACGACAGATCTGGCGCACCGCGAGGCACACCGCACGCGTCAGAGATTATGAACGCCAGTCGGAGCGTCAAGGCCGCAGGCGTTAGCACACGTTTCAGGCTCTAAGTACGGCTCCTCGCCGTGGAATAAGTAATCTTTCACTTCGGTTTACCCGAGGATATAATTGCCGGCCTCATGGCGAACAGCAAAGAGCGTCAGACGGCTTTCCAGGAAATGCTTGAGTCTAACGGGGAGGGTCGAATACTGGCGAGCGAGCCCGTTGCTACAATTGGCCGCCGAACTGATTTCTGGTCGCATTTTCTCCACCACGAATGGTCCTCGGCTGCGCTGTATCTGTTTTTAGATGTGGTGAGCTGGATCGCCATTTACCGAATCGTTTGCTGGTTTCGGTATGACGCATTTTATGCCACGCCGTTTCAGTTTTTCATCATTAACTTGATTCAGCTCGGCGTCATTGTAGCCGCGCTTTACTTTGTGGGCGGTTATGATCGAACAGTCGAAAAACTCACGCTCGGTTATGCGGCTGAGCACATTCTTGCGGTCACGGCAGCAGCTGTGGTCAGCGCGATGCTAATTTATTCCGCGGCGACATTTGATCAGACGATGAAGCCAAGCCGCGGCGTGCTGTTGTTGAGCTTTGCAATCTTTCTGCCGCTATCATTGGCTTATCGCCGGTGGATTCGGCAATATGTGGTTGCCAGCAGCGTCGGCCGGTCGTTTCTGGTCATTGGCAGCGGCGAGACAGCGGCTCGGTTTTACCAGGCCTACAAGAAATCATCAAACGGGCAGCAACTGGAATTCGTGGACGTGAAGGAACAGCGCGTCGGCCAGCCCATAGCCGGTGAAGGGTCGCCGATCGTGCAGGGAAATCTCGCGTCGAAGTTAGACAATCTCACCAACCGTTACAGTGGCATCATCCTCGCTGAACGAGCGAGCTCTCTCCATACAGAATTGTTGGAGCGTCTTGTGCACGCGCAGTTCCAAGAGACGCGCGTCTATACTTTGGAATCGTTTTACGAAACTCAGTGGCGCTACCTGCCCCTGGGGATTATCGATCCATTCTGGCCGCTCCAGACAGGGTTTCAATTGGCACGCACTTCTCCGTATCATTATCTCAAGCGGCTTTTCGATATTCTTGCATCGGCGGCAGCGCTGATAATTTGTGCTCCGCTGTTCGTGCTGATTTCCCTCTTCATATGGATGCAGGATGGCAGTCCGGTTTTCTTCCGGCAGGAACGCGTTGGCCGTGACGGCAGACGTTTCATTCTTTTCAAATTCCGTACGATGCGTCACGGCCCCGATCACGCGGAGGACGACATTTACACCCGCGAAGGCGATCGTCGCGTCACCTCGCTCGGTCGTTGGCTGAGGAAACTCCGATTCGATGAGCTGCCGCAGCTCTGGAACGCGATCAAAGGTGATATCAGTTTGATCGGTCCGCGCCCCGAATGGAGCAAGTGCGCTGAGCGCTATGAGCAAACGATTCCGTTTTATCATTTTCGCCATCTCGTGAAGCCGGGCATCACGGGATGGGCGCAGGTGAACTACCCCTACGGCGAGAGCGACGAGGATGCGGTCGAGAAGCTGAAATATGACCTGTACTACATTCGCCATTACTCGCTCAAACTAGATGCCATGATCGCATTAAAGACCTTATACACGATGCTTTTTGGGAAAGGACGCTGAGGAAAAGGAGTGATCGATGACTAATCGTCGAGGTGGATAGAATTTCTAATTCTGACGTGTGACCTCTCATATCTTCCGCGCCGCGTCTCGCTGGACTTTTTTTGCTGCCCTTGTCTATGCCCCATGGGCGTACGGCGCCACAACATCGGCGAGCATCGAGATAACCAATTGGATCTTGGTGGGTACGCTCGCGCTTTGGATGGGCGAGCTGCTCAGTAGCCGCCGAAGACCACATTGCCCACGTCTCCTCGTCTTGTTAGCTGGGGTATTAAGCTGCGTGGGAGGCTGGATGGCCTTGAACGGGAAGTCGATCTACGACTCCGACTTTTCGTTCTTCGTGCCCTTGCGGAATTTCGCGCCGCCTTTGGCCGGCTCCGTAGATTCTGCGATTAGCGCCGCTTGGATCATTCGAGGCGCGTTGCTGCTCGGCACAATGCTGTTCGTCTCGGACTTGTCCCAGAGTAGCCGCTGGTTGCTGCGGCTGTGGTATGTCATCGGTCTTGTCGGCGGCTCGATAGCGTTTTTGGGGTTGCTCCAGAAAGCCACGGGGGCACAGATGATCTTCTGGCAACCGCCACCGCCACCGGAGTTCGGGGTTACCACGTTTTTTGCCACGTATTTTTACCATGGCAACGCGGGAGCGTTTTTGAATCTGGTCTGGCCATTGAGCGCCGGTCTTGTTATCCGGGAATTCACGAGCCGATCCCATCCGGGCATGCGCGCGCTATGGACACTCGTTTTTATTTTGACGATTGCCGGAGTGCTGGCGAATACGTCGCGCATGGCCCAGCTAGTCGCACTCGTTTTGCTGGTTGTGATCGGGCTGCATTTTGGACCGATGCTTCTGCGAAAGCTGTCCGGCGCACAGAAGAGCGTCGCCATAGCCGGTGCGCTTGCTATAGTTTTGGCGCTCATTGCACTCGCGCAGGCGACTCATTTGGAACAACCGCTTAATCGCTGGCAATCGATGGGTGAACGAATCCCTGCTGATGCACGCTGGCAAGCCTCACGCACGGCGTTTCGGGCGCTGCCAGGCGCCGGCCTCTTCGGTTTTGGGCCGGGGACATTTCGGGTCGTGTTCCCAGGCTACAACTTCGGATCGAGCACCCCGGTTCCCGGCACGTGGAGATTCTTGCACGAAGATTGTCTGCAGACAGTGCTGGAATGGGGATGGCTAGGAAGCAGTCTCTGGGCGTTGCTCTTCCTCGGCGGAATAGTGGTGGCAATTCGGACCAACAAAAGGTATGCCAGACGGGAGTGGACGCCGCGGCGACGCGTGTTACAGACTATGGCTATCATAGCCCTCGTAGGAGCGGCGCTGCATGCGCTGGTCGATTTTCCGTTTCAAATCGAGTCGATCCAGCTGTATGTCGCGACTTACTTGGGGATTTGCTGGGGAAGTAGCTTGTGGTACCAGAAGTCAGAAGTGAGGCGTCACATTTCAGAGATCAAGATCAGAACTGAGCACTTCTGACTCTATGCTCCGTTACCTTCGCGATCGGAGGTGGACAGGCGACCGTAACTGCGAGAATACGCTCCTTCTTCTGCACCGTAACCATGCGAAGAGTAGTGGTAATAATAACCAACTCCACCGCTCCGTCGCAATCGATTGAGGACTAGGCCAGCCGGGCGAATCCTTGATTTTGCCAGCAAAGAAATTGCCCGACGGACCGCCTGGCGGGGTGTTTTTGCGGCTCGTACGACAATGCACAATGTCTGGACATGTGGCGTCATCAGAAGAGTATCACTAACTGCAAGGATCGGCGCGCTGTCGATCACGATGCGATCATAAAGCGTCGCAGCCTCAGCGACCAAACGCCCGAAGAATGGGCCCGCGAGAATTTCAGCCGGGTTGGGCGAGCGTCGTCCACCCGCTAGGACCGAAAGCTGACCTCCGGTCGCCGTGAGAATATCCCCAGTGACTGCAATGTTCTCATCGACGATCTGTATTTCACCGGCGGGAATCTGGCGCGCTGCTGAGGCTACGTCCGCTTCACTCAGCAGGCAATCTATCACTCCAGGCTCGGTGTCTTCGTCGGAATTATTTCTTTCGCTCGGAAAACGGAAAATCTTGTGCATCGTTGGCCGGCGCAGATCACCGTCAATTAGAAGCACACGGTAACCCTGCTGTGCCAAAGCAAGAGAATAATTGGCGCTGGTGAAGCTCTTTCCTTCGTTAGGCAGTGCGCTCGTGAAAAGCGAAACCTTGCGCTCCGCTTCCGGCCCCAGAAGAGCCAGCGCCGCGCGTAAGTTCCGGAACGCTTCGGCCGCCGGGCTTTCAGGAGTTTCGACAACTACCCGGTAGTTTGAACTGCCGAATGCCTTTTTGCTTCGCCGTTTCAAACGGTTCACCGGGCCTTCATCGGTAGTCTCGGGAACAGCTGCAAACACCGGCAATCCAAGAGCAGTTTCCGCCTGGTCCACGGTTTTGATTGAACGATCCAATGCGTCGGCGCCAAAAACGAATGCCAGCCCGGCAACCAGCCCTCCGAGCAATCCCAGAACGATTGTTCTGGTAGGCCGCGGACTAACAGGTGATTGCGGAAGCGGCGAATGCTCGATTACACTGACTGCGTTCGCCTTTATGTCCTTGCTTAAGCTCGTCTCTTTTATTTGCCGAAGAACGCTCTCGTAAAGTGCGCGGTCGGTTTCGGCTTGCCGAGCCAATTCCTGGTAACCGATAGCTGTCCGATTGAGCGCCACGGCTACGCCCTGCTGGTCTTGCAGTGCCCTTTGCAAGCTGGCCTCGGTGACTTTCGTCTGTTCGATGGCATTGCGCAGAATCGCGGGCTGCGCCAGCACCGCTTGACGAAGCTTCTCTTTCGCATCGGCAAGCGAAGCCTTCGCTGCAATCATTTTCGGATGTTTATCTTTGTATCGCAAGGCATAAGTCGTAATCGCAGCTTCAATCTGGGTAACGGTGCGCCGCGCCTCGGTTACCATCGCGGCGGCGGAAATACTCGGAACTTGGAGTAAGGCGTCGATGTTATCACCGCTTTGACGGATTTGCTCCAGCTCGCCTTCAAGACGAATCCGGTCGGCTTTTGCTCCGGTCAATTTGTTGTTCAGGTCTTGCAACTTGTCTTCTACAAGGCCGCCGCGAGGTCCGCCGCTACCCGCGCCTGAACCCTGTTGTGAACCCGTCGCAGCTGTGCCACCGCCAAGCTGCAGTGCATCCGGGTTGTTCGCCTTGTAATCCGCGACCGCCGCTTCACTTCTTTGCAGGTTCCTCTTCAACCGCTCTTCTTCTTCGAGCAAGTACCGCAACGCGTCCTCACTCATCGAGGCGCGCCGCTCAATTGAATTGCGAATGTATTCGCGGCCGACTCCTTCGGAGAGGCGCTGTGCCATGACCGGATCGCGATGGGTCACGTACAAGTCAATCAGACGTGTTCCGCGGCGAATCGCTGGTCTTATCATGCCGGCCATCGCCCTACCCAACGCCTGTTCGAGCGGAGTAAATGTTGTAACGCCACTTGCGCTTTGAGACTTCGCGCCGGGTTCAAGTGTCTCGACCGGTGGAGCCGTGCTGGAGCTTTTGTCAGCTACGACACTTTGGCCCAAAAGCGCGCGTCCACCATCTGCCGCCAGACCTTCGGAGCGCACCACCCTGGAAAGCAGAGTTTGGTTTGTCAGGTTCTGTTCAATGGTTCGCAAGGCCTCCTGGCTCGCCAAAAACATTGAGCGCATGCGCGTAGTTGAATCATCCGTAGGGAGGAAACTCGGTTCCTGAAATTCTACTTCCAATACGGTGTGGCCCTGGTAGAGCTTCGGCGTGCGCGCGAGATAACCTAGCGCAAGGAAAAGGCCAGCCAGAACGCAGATGGCGACGATCCAAATGCGCTCGAGAAGAGAATGCCAGAACCGGCGGAAATCGAACCTTTGAAGTCCTTCGGCGTAGTGGCCGATCAAATCAGACACAACCGGTTTCTCCGAATTTGTGGAAACGGTCGTGCCGATAGAAGATTGCGCAGGATCAATCACGGCAGAATATCGGCTGCAAGCATACACCAAGAAGCGCGCCGGAAAAGGCGCGCGGCACGAAAAGTTTCGCTGTTAAAAAATACTTTCCCCAACGGTGATAGTATCGCCTGGCTCGACCCGAAAACCACCGCCGCTACCCTTGTTAAATCTCTTGGCGTTAACCTTGAAAATTTGATCGCCGTTCGCACCCTGCCGGCGCACTGTTATTCGTTCCGGCGCAGCAATACGTGTATATCCGCCGGCCAACGCGATCGCTTCCAGCAGGTCGATACCGCCTGGACTGGATTCGGGCATTTCATAACTGCCGGGGCGACCTACCTGTCCCAGGATAGAGAACCGCCGCTTGGCGTACCCGAGCAGCATGACATTGACTTTTGGGTTTACCAGATAATCGCGGCCGTACAACTCCGTAAGCTTTGAAGCCGCCTGGGTCAGGGTCAAACCCGCCAAATGCACTGAGCCCAGCAGTGGCACGCTCAAATTGCCTTCGGGATTCAATCGCCCGTTTGTACGCAGATCGTCTTCGCCGAAAACCTCCACACCCACGTAATCGTTGGGACCTAAAACGTAACCAGCCGGCGCACTCGCTCCGCCCCCGGGTGGAAACGCCGGACGGGCAGCGGATGATGTATTCGCAGACCCGGTCGCCTGTGACCCACCGAGTCCCGGAGTGATTTGCCCTTGCAGAAAGCCTGGCAACAACGACAACGCGAGTGCAACTGGCAACCACTTTCCCTGCGTCCCCGCTCGCAAATGACTCAAACCTTCTTTAGAAGCGTACTGTCGCTCGAACGCCCACCTGATTATCATCGAAGCTGAAGAAATCGATATTACTGGTATCCTCGCGGTGCAGGTAGTACACCCCGGCACTCAGCCACCTGGTAATCAGGACGTCAAGAGAAGGCTCGATAAACCAGTAATCATCATCCCGAGGCGCACTGACGTTCCTGTTAGTAGCGAAGTAATTCGAGTTTTCATAGCCGCCGCCCAAGCCGAGGTAAAGGCGGTGGAATAACCGCTGCTGAAAGCGGCCCACTACGTACGTATTCGCGAAATCCTGATTGGGAAAAAAGCCGGAATTGTAAATCCGCCGTCCAGCCGCCAGATTAATGGTGGTGCCTTCGAATGGATGGTGGGTTAGGCCCACTTCGAATACGGGCGTAGTGTATGTACTCCGATTGCCATCGAACTGGCGAAACTCGACACCTGCTGAAGCATACACACCCAATTTGGCAGTCGCCTGATAATTGAGGCGCGCGTTCACCTGCTCGAAAGTTTGGTTTGGAGTCGGCTCATCCACCCAGTTGTATCCGACGGTGCCTCCAACGCCGACCGAGAGCTTTGGCAGCCAGCTGTAATAAAGGTAAAGGCCGCCCGCAACCGTGTAGTCACTGATATGATTGGGATAGAAGTAGATGTACGAATCAAATTCGCCCTGCAGGAATATTTTGCCAGTCAGATCGTATTGTGCCGTCAATCGAGTGTTGAAAATGTTGACTCGGGTGGGCGCACTCGCATCGGTATTTGCCCACAGACCCGTCGTGTCGATAAAGCTGTTGAGATTTGCCGATTCGAGCAGCGCTATATCCTCAAAAAGGCTCAACCTCAACCGGCCGGTGCTGTATCCGCCTTCGAGGTGAATCAGCTGGTTAAATGCGTCCTGGTTAGAGTGATCGACAAACAGAATCGCGCTCGGCATATAATCCAAGCGGAGATAGCTTCTGCTGCGCCCCTCCATGTCACCGACGCCAATTGTGATCTGCGGCTCAATTGCGAAGTAATAATCGGATTTCTTGTCTGTGTGACTAATAAAGATGTTGTCATCCCAAACACCTCGAACCGTGAACAGCAAACCGTAATGAAAACGACGCGGTTCGCCTGAAGGCGGCCCTTCGCCTACCGCAATATTCTTAGTGCTGAACCCACCGTAGGGGCCGCCTGCTGCCGGCGCCGACATAACGCTTGTTTGCGCTGTGGTGTAATTGGTCGAAGAGGACCACGGATCGGCCGAAGAGGGAAACGCCTCCTCTGAGGAAGGCAACGGTTCCGACGCCGAGGGCAAAGGCTCCGCTGGTGTGGAAGGCAACGGTTCCGCGGCAGAAGGCAACGCCGCTACTTGCGCCGCCGGCGCGGGTTCGGTCGAGGGAAGCGTTGGCTCTGACCACGGCGGTAAAGCCACGTCTTGAATGGATTCCTGTGCTTGCGCAGCAAGAACAACTGCGAAGAAGATTGCTGCGACGAATACGGGGGTTCTTACGGCAATCAGGTGAGCGATTTCGGAAGCAGTGGCTGCTGCCGAGGAGGCTGAAAACTGTGCGAAGCGGTGAGGGTTTAGGGCATAACCGGGGCGCATGGCCGCGAGACTAGGGTGCCGCTATTAGGGCGTCAATCAAAAAATCTTAGTAGAAATCAAGAAATTTAAGGGCCGGTTTTGTTGTTGCACTTCGCTCGTTAGCGCGCGTGTGACGACGACGTCGGATTGTAGCGGGCGAAAGTTGCGTTGTAGTTATGCGCATAAGACGTTTACACGGATTCAGCCAGCAACCGTACACGGCATGTCAGAACGCGAAAAAACGCTTACGGTCAACGAAATCTATCAATCGATTCAAGGCGAGAGCACCTGGGTCGGTTGGCCGTGCGTCTTTGTGCGTCTCACATTCTGCAACCTGCGGTGCAATTATTGCGATACCGAGTACGCGTTTTACGAGGGAAAGAGAGAAACCTTGAACGAAATCCTCGATACGGTCGCGGCATTTCGCTGTCCTTTGGTGGAAATCACAGGTGGCGAGCCTTTGTTGCAGAAGAACGCGCTGCCGCTGATGTCTATGCTGTGTGACACAGGCTACACGGTGCTGCTCGAGACTAGCGGCGCGCATGATATCTCCAAGGTTGATCCCCGCGTCCATCGGATCATGGATTTGAAGACGCCCGGAAGCGGCGAAGTGGACAAAAATCTCTGGTCGAACCTCGATCATCTCACTTTACGCGATGAAGTGAAATTCGTGATGGGTTCCCGCGAAGACTACGAATGGTCTCGCGACAAAGTGCAGCGCTACGACCTTCCATCCCGCTGCCACGCGTTGCTCTTCTCGCCGATCTTTGGCCGGATCGATCCGCGCCAGATCGTGGAATGGATTCTTGAAGACAAACTGAACGTCCGTTTTCAACTTCAGATGCATAAATTCATTTGGAGCCCCACTCAGCGGGGTGTTTGATCGACGACGACGCCGGTGTTTGTGATGGTAATTTCGTCAACGTGAGAGCGCGCTTAACCAAAGACTTCAGTTTCGAAGCTGCACAGACTCTGCCGAACGCCCCGGAGGGTCACAAATGCCGGCGCGTACACGGACACAGTTTTAAAGTCGAAGTTTCAGTCGAGGGTGAAGTCGATTCGAAAACCGGCTGGGTCTACGATCACGCGCAGATCAGCAAGGCCATGAAACCGCTCTTGAAAATGTTGGACCACGCCTACCTCAACGATATCGAAGGCTTGGAAAATCCAACGATTGAAAATATGGCGGAATGGTTCTGGCGAAAACTGGAGTCTGAGTGCCCCGGCCTCTGCGAGATCGTCGTGCACGAAACACCCACTGCGCGCTGCATCTATCGCGGCAAATGAAGCCCACGGCTGGGTAGGCGTCAGTCCTTGGATAAATCACAACTCGATCGCATAACGCTTCATCTTGTTGTAGAGCGTGGGGCGCTGGATGCCGAGGAGTTCGGCCGCTTTTTTTTTGTTCCCGCGGGATTCTGCCAGTGCTTGGAGAATGGCCTGTCGCTCCAAGTCATCGAGAGTTTGTACGCCTTTGCGCGGTAACCCGCTGAGCTCGGTTTGTTGTAGCGCCGGAGGCAACTGTATTTCTGCGGGTAGCTCTTTGACGCCGATCGCGCCCTGCCGCGCCAGCACCACGGCGTACTCAATCGCGTTTTGCAGTTCGCGAACATTTCCTGGCCACGAATAATCAAGCAGTTTCTGAAACGCATCCGGTAAAACCTCCGGCTCGGGCTTGCCGAGTTGTTGCGCAAATTGCTTTACGAACTGCGCGATCAGCGGCGGGATGTCCTCCTTTCGTTTCCGGAGCGAGGGCACTTCAATTTGAAACGTGTTTAACCGGTAATACAAATCGGAGCGCAGCCGGTTCTCGGCCAGCGCTTCGGGAATCGGTCGATTAGTCGAAGCAATCGCCCGGAAATCTGCCTTCATTGTTTGTGTGCTGCCGAGTGGGCGATACTCGCGCTCCTGGAGCACGCGCAAGAACCGCGTCTGCAAATCAGCGGGCATATC
>JBKOYE010000123.1:0-9061 GCA_046725275.1 Verrucomicrobiota bacterium | reverse complement strand
TTGAAACCAGAGCACAACTCGAAAAAGCCCCCGGAGCCTTTGCGGCGCCCGTTGCACCAGCCAAGACGGGCCAGACGGAAATGGCTGCGAAGGAAACCGGCAGCGAGGAAGCGATGAACTATGTAGCCGAGCCAAGCTCAGCGGAAACACCAGCGCCGGAGTTGGCCAATCGCAAACTGATCCGGAATGCAAATGTCGAACTTGAGATCGTCAGCTTTGATGATGCCGTGCAGAAAATCACGGCGTTTGCCAGGGAAGAGCGTGGCTACGTCGCAACGACAGATTCTCAGAAACAAGCCAACGGAAAGCTGCGCGGGCAAATAGTCGTTAAGGTCCTGCCGCAAAATCTGGATCGTTTTCTTCAAAGGATTCGTGGACTCGGCGAGTTGAAGAACCAGACCCTCGGTACCGAGGACGTGACTAAGGCGTACTTCGACACCGATGCGCGTCTGAAAAATGCCCGGGTGATGGAGCAGCGCTTGATCGACATGCTGAAAACGAAGACAGGCAAAGTTTCCGATTTGCTGCAGGTAGAAAAGGAACTCGGTCGCGTGCGCGAGGACATCGAGAAGATGCAGGGCGAATTGAAGTATTGGGATTCCCAGGTGCAATTCGCGACCGTGACGATTTCGCTGGTCGAAAAGGATATGGAAGAACCGGCAGCGTTTCTGATTAAGGAGCGATCGCAGCTGGCACTTTATGCGCCAGACGTGGAGAAGATCTACAACGAAATCAAAGCGCTCGCGTCGTCGAAAGTGCAGATCACAAATGCCCAGCTCAACCGCGACTATTCAGGACGTATTTCGGCGACAATGAGTATGTTGATCGCGCCGGAAGAAAGCGATGCTGTTATCGGACGCGTAAAATCCTTCGGACGCGTGGAAAATTTCCAAACACAAACGGAACGCATCGCCCAAGGCGGCAGCGGCATGTCTGACAATGCGAAAACAAAGCGCGATAAGGTCGAGCTGAACATCACCATCTCGCGTGAAGAACAAGAGCAGGCGTTTCAGCAAACCACCCTGCGGATTCGCACCTCGTCAGTGGACGAAAAGGCGAAAGACCTTCGAACCGTCGCCGAAAAACAAGGCGGACGCGTTCGCAGCTCTACCTTTAGTCGCGACCCCGACGGACGCGAACTTGCAAACGTTTCCTTGCGCGTGCCGATGAAAAATTACCCGGCGCTCATGCAATCGCTCGATTCGTTAGGCAAAGTGGAGAACGTCACTGTGCAACGGCAGGACCGCACAGGCACACAAATTGATGAAGCCAACGCGCCGGCCGACATTTCAATTCAGGTCTACAGCCAGGGCAACATTGTCTCTCACCAGAGCGGCCCGCTCGCCACGCTGCGACGCACCCTGGCGCAAAGCGCCGGTGCAATCATGTGGAGTGTGCGCATGATTGGGGTCGCGATTGCATTTCTTGCTCCATGGGTGATCGCCTTGGTTGCGATAATCTGGATCACCAAACGCGTAATCCGCGCACGACGGAAACTGTAGCGGCGCTCTGTGAGCGTCGTCGGCGGTCGCAGGACCGCCGCTACAGACGCTGAATCATTCTTGCCCGTTCCGAAAACGAGCCATAAACTATGTTCGCCCAACGAGGAGGCTCGGAATGAATTCTCAAAACGGTATTAGCTATGACAACGCGGCAGTCGCCAGTTGCCCCAAACATTTACTCCAATTCGCAGTCGATCAGCGCTACGACGATTACACTTCGGTCGACCATGCAGTCTGGCGATTCATCATGCGCCAGAACATTTTTTTCCTGAAGGAGTACGCGCACAAAGTCTATTTCCAAGGGCTCCTCAATACCGGCATCTCCTTTGACCGTATCCCGCGCATTCAGGAGATGAACGATATTCTGGCGAAGATCGGCTGGGGCGCGGTGGCCGTGGACGGATTTATTCCGCCGGCGGCATTTATGGAATTCCAAGCTTACAAGGTGCTGGTGATCGCGTGCGACATGCGCCAGATCCATCACATCGAATACACGCCCGCGCCGGACATCGTGCACGAAGCCGCCGGACACGCGCCGATTATCGTCGATCGCGAATACTCGAAATATTTGCAGCGGTTTGGTGAAGTCGGTGCAAAAGCGATGTCGTCGAAAAAAGATTTCGAGCTGTACCAAGCTATCCGCCACTTATCGATCTTGAAGGAAAGGCCGAACGCCGATCCGAAAGAAGTCGATGAAGCGACCAAACTGGTTGAACACCGGCAAAAGAATCTCGGCGAACCTTCCGAAATGGCGCTTCTCTCGCGTCTGCATTGGTGGACCGTGGAGTACGGGCTCATCGGCACACTGGAGAATCCCAAAATTTACGGGGCCGGTTTGCTTTCATCGATTGGCGAATCTGTCTCGTGCCTTGAGCCAGCGGTGAAAAAGATCCCCTACTCCATCGACGCGATGCACACGGCGTTCGACATTACAACTCGCCAGCCGCAGCTTTTCGTTTGCCGCGATTTTAAGCACCTAAGGGACGTGCTCGAACAATTTGCCAGCAAGATGGCATATCAGGTTGGCGGACTCGAAGGCATCAACAAAGCCATCGAATGCCAGAACGTCGCGACGTGCGAATATTCATCCGGCCTGCAAGTCAGCGGCGTTTTCACCGAAGTTATCACTGACGAAAACGATTCTCCGATTTACCTGCGCACAACGGGCAAGACGGCGCTGGCGTTCCACGACAAGGAGCTCGAAGGCCATGGCATCGATTATCACAAGGACGGGTTTGGTTCGCCCATCGGGAAATGGAAGCAGACATCAGGGTCCCCAGAGTTACTCACCAATGACCAGTTGCATGCGCTCGGAATCGTCGAAGGCAGAAAGGCGAAAATTGAATTCGTCAGCGGAGTCGTCGTTGCAGGGAAAGTGGAAAACATCTTGCGTCGCGACGAAAAACTATTGTTGATCAAATTCTCGAACTGCACCGCGAAGTACTGCGATCGCGTTTTATTCGATCCCGCGTGGGGCATGTACGACATGGCCGTTGGCGAGCGAATGACCTCTGTGTTTAACGGAGCGGCAGACAAGGACGCATATAATCAAGTGGCGCTCGTTCCCAAGGAGCGGACAATCAAAGTCCCGTCCGACGCAAAACGAAAGCGCCTAGAAAACCTATACGCGCAGGTGCGCAAGATTCGCGAGAGCAAAACCGGATATGAAAGGCTTGGCGAAATTTGGGAGACGCAGCAAGCGGAGCATCCGGAAGACTGGTTATTGTCGATGGAAATCTTCGAAATCCTCGATACGACTGATCACCAACCCGAGCTGAAAGCCAGGATCGAGACGTTCCTGAACGAGAGAAAAGAAAAGACGAAGGACCTTTCGACGCTGATCAGTTGGGGATTCCGACTAGTCGAATATCACAAAAAACCAGAATACCAGGCCGCGCTCCACGCTTCGCCGAAATAGCTCTTCTTGTTATTCCGAGCGGAGTAACACGGAGTCAAGGCATCTGTTAGTGTTCGCCCTCTACAGATAATCGATTGGAGATATCTCGACTGTCGTGATCCATCTCCGGTTCGACGAGCGCGCTCGATCCATAGGAGCCCGAGAGCTGCCCGTTTCGGGCAAAGTCACGCATCATGACAAAGTAGCCCGGCGCATATCGCGTTGAGACACGCTCGCCATTTGAAGTGACTTCGTACTCGGTCATCCCGTGCTCAGCGTGAGGAAATAGCGCGAGTGTAATCGGCTTTCCTTCGGCGATCAGTGTTTTGATACGGCGACTGGTCTCGGCGCTCGGCGCTTCGAGGTCGTCTTCGCCGAGAATCCACAACTGTGGGGCTTCGACGGCGCGAAGCGTCGGCATCGGGTCGTAGCGAAATGGTGTGCCGAAAATGAAATTCTTTCCCTTCTCACGTATCTCAGCGGCCGTGTACGGCAAAATGAAATGTGTGTAGTTACCATGCAGATCTCTGTACCAAGGCTCATTGCGATACTTGGCTCTCACAGCATCAAAACGCTCGAAACCTTTGGTGAAGCCGCTCTCGAACAACGCTTCGGCCGCGGAGGCAACCTCTAGCGCCTTCGAAATCTCCTCCTGACTATGGCCTCTAAGCTGCATCTCGAGCGCAACCTCCTGCTGATCTTCGTCAATGACGGAGACGGCCAACCCGAAACTGACAATAACGAAATCGACAGGCGCGCGTGTTGCAGCCAGCGGAGTCACCCAGCCGCCTTGGCTACCCCCCTGATATCCAATCCTGGCGCACCGCACACCAGCAATCCGCCTTGCTTCTCGCATCGCAGCGACGGCGTCATCCGCGAGCGTATCGAAATCCTGCGTATATTTGCCTCCTGAACGGCCGGTTCCGCGCTTGTCATAGACGAAAGCGCCAACATTCTTGGCCGGTAACAGTCGTTGAAGCGCATACGACTCACGTGCTGATTCTCTTTCTGCGCCGTGAACGAGAACGACGATCGGAACCGGATCATCACCTGTGGGCAGCACCAATCTCCCCGCAAGCTTAACTCCGCCATGACCTTCGAAGACATTGTCCGTGACAACAAACGGAACACGGCGCGCTTTCTTGCCATCGAATTGGATCTCACCCGTCGCGCAATGAAAAGATGCCGTGTGTCCATCTGGACGATCGGTCCATCCTAGCGTGCTCGTCCACAAGCTCTCCTCCTTCTTATGCAACACCCCGGTAGCCCCGTCGAATTTACGCCAGCGAAACGTGTTGTCCTCCGATCGCGCGATATCGACGATTTCTCCATCTGGAAAGCGATAGGCCCCGATTTGGCAATCTTTAGGGGTGCCACGTTCCGATTCGCCCGAAGGAGCGGCGCTGAAACAAGTTGCCGAAAGGGCGCAGACTATCCATAGGCGCGACGGCGAGTGAATTCTAAGACACGGCATTTCTGTTGTGATGCAAACCGTCACCATTTTGGATGCGGAATTTTTCCTTGAGTGCCGTTGACCTTTCGCGCCTACACGAGTTCGTCGGTGGCTTTGTCATTCCGAGCGGAGCGAAGCGGAGTCGAGGAATCCCTTATCATTTTTTGGGAACAAGCGGCGGAAAAAAATATCGAGTGGAGTGATTCGCTCACTTCCCGTTCGCTCAGCCCGCGGCCTTCCCGTCCATGCTCGACATGACAATAAAGCGCCAAATGCCTTCGTCTTTAAAGTGGCGCCTTCCTTTTAGCGCGTTTACGTATTCGTCCTTGCTCAAAATATTTTCATCGAGCTGCATGTCGGTGCGAAGAAAATTTTGGACCTGATCTCCGTACGCGCGGCTACCAACCTGAAACGACTACCTGGCAAGTCTCCCGGTACGAATTCCTTCGCCAAGTGTGAACGCGATTACCACAAAGAAACCGGAATACCAGGCGGCGCTGCACGCCTCACCGAAATAGGGCCGGCGCGTTGCGGCCAGCCCAGCATCATTCTTTCGTTGTAACCGCTTTGCCTTCTTGGGGGGCCTTGAGAATCGAAGCTCGATCGTGCTGGCGCAGCAACGCCGCAAACCTGCTGTCCAAGCGCAACGGATCCAACATTGGGTCAAACCGGAGCATTCCCGCATCATTACCGGACGTTGGCAATTCGCGGTCCATTACGAGCGCCTTGCCGAACCACTCGAACGCAGCGTCCTTCTCTCCACGACGACCATATAACACAGCGATGTTGTAAGGATCGGCTCTACGGGCAATCGCTAGATTGATAATGTCTGCCATCATCGAATCTGCCTCCGACTTATGACCCGCCAAGACCAGCACTGTTGCAATCCAGGCGAGAGCATCCCCTTTCTTTTCGGGATTGAGTTCACCGACCCTTTGATAATGATTCATCGCTTGTTCGTACAACCCGTTTAAAGCATAGGCGAACGCCAAATTCTCTTGCATGGGAGCCTCATTGGGCGCTAGCTCTGCTGCTTTGTAACAAAAGTCCAGCGCCTCTCGGTAGTGTCCGGCAAAAGCGAGAACGATTCCCAATGCTGTATTGTTAGTCGGCGAGAGCGGATCGAGCTCCTGAGCGCGCTTCATTTCTCGTACGGCTTCATTCAAGTGGCCGAAGGCACACAAGCACCAAGCGTAGCGCTGGTGAGCAATTGCCAAATTGGGGTTTAAAGCGATGGCGCGGCGAAGCGAATCCATTCCCGCTTGATAATCTGACTCGTCATGTCGGCCTCTTTGATCATACAATTGAACCGCTGCCGCAGCGACGTGAGCTTCGGCGATAGAATCGTCGAGCAGCAGCGCGCGTTTGGCCGCCGCCTTCGCATTTTCGATCGAATCGGCTCGCCGGTCGTAGCCATAGTAAAACTGCAAATAATAGGAGTCTGCCATCAGCCCGTAAGCGAGAGCGAACTTCGGATCCTTTTCCACTGCCCGCTGGAAGTAATCGATCGCTTTCGCAAGCCCCTCTTTGGATCGCGTATTCCAGAAGTAAAGGCCCATCAGGTATTCGTCGTAGGCGTCGGCATTTGCCGTGTAACGTTTTGCCAGCCGCTTCTGCTCCGCGGCGGTGAGGTTAAGGGCAAGCGATTGGACAACTTTATCGGAGATCGCATCCTGGATATCGAAAATGCTCGTAAACGTTTGGTCGAATTTCGCCGACCACACAGTGCGGCCGGTTGCGATGCGCACAAGTTGGATGGTAGCACGAACGCGATCACCAGATCGCTGGACGGTTCCGCTCAAGATCGCATCCACACCCAGTGCGCGGCCCGCAGCGAGCGGATCATTCGCGGGGCCCTGGTATTTTGATACCGCGCTAGTCGGTAGAACGACGAGCTCCTTCAGGTTACTCATTTTGCCGATTACCGCGTCCGCCATGCCTAGCCCCAATAGACCGTCGTTCATATCCTGGCCGAGCGGCTCGAAGGGCAACACCGCGATGCTCTTCTCGGGAATTCGCGCCGGCACAGATATGGCTGTGCCAGCGGGGAGAGGCGAGTTGGGCCCGTGGTACCGGACGAAGAACAAAGCTGCGAGGCTACCCATGACAACCGCCAAGAGCACAGCCGCGAACAGCCAGCGATGTTCGGCAGGCCCCTGATCTCGCTCCGTCCCTAGAACCGCTGGGGTCGATTCGTAACTCTGGGTTTGGATCCTCGCATGGTCCGCCGCGAAAGCTCGCCGCGGAACGACTTCGTCTGTCTGGCGGACTTTCGGTTCTGTGGAAACCGCATCTGCTGGTCGCTCCTTCACTTCGGCCGCGAAGCGATAACCGCGGCCCGGGACCGTCACGATATAGCTTTCCGAGGCGGGTGTTTCGCCGAAGACGTGCCGCAGCTTCGAGATCGCCTGTGCGAGGTTGTTTTCCTCGACTATCGAATCAGGCCAGACCGCCTCCATGATGCGCTCCTTATCCAAGACAACATTGCGGTGCTCGACCATGTAGAGAAGCGTTTTGAACACTCGCGGAGTAAGAGGCACGGGCGTTCCATTCAGTTGGCGCAAGAGCCGTTCAGCGGTGTCGAGTTGAAACGCGCCGAATTCGTAGGTCTGACCGGGAGCAGCTTGCATCGCAGTTTTCAGATAATTCAGAAAAAATTCAGCGGCGGCTTAAAGACTTTCATAAGGGCGCCCAGCACATTCCATCACGCACAAGTTCGGTTCAGACCTCGCCTGTGCACAAAAAGAAAACCCACAAAAACAGTAAGTCAAAAACCCACAAGTCAGGAGAAGAAAAATGAAAAAGCATCTGAGAAACAACGCAATGAAATCTGTGACCACAAACTTATCCTTCTTCCTCAGTTCGGTGATTCTGGCGGTATTAATTGCGCCAGCGCTTGCCGGAACCGTTGCCCCGGCGGCAACGATCGAAGTGATCGAGACGTTCGATTATCCCGGGCCCGGGAATCTCACCTTACCGCAGAAGCTTGATGACCGCCGAGTGGTCGTTGGCATCGTGGTTGACGCGGCTGGCGTAACGCGGGGCTTCTTACGGAATCGCAACGGTGTCTTCAGCGACGCGTGGGTTGAGCCTAACGATACCGGCAATTTTACCGCGGGCCGGGGGATTAATAATTCGCGCCTGGTTTGCGGCGAGTACTTGAACGGGGCCGACGGCACCTTCCACGGCTACTTCCGGCGGGCGCAAGCCAACTTCAGAGAATTCGATATTACCGATGCGACGAACACGATACCTCTGGGAATAAACAATGCGGGCGACTTTGTCGGCACTGCCGTCTTTACTGACGGAAGTCAACCAGCCTTCGTCAGCCTCGGCGGGGACATCACCCTGTTCACTGTCCCAGACGCAGCGGCGACCCTTGCCTATTCACTCAACGCTTCGGAGCAGAGCGTGGGTTACTATCAGGATGCCGCAGCGGTACTTCACGGCTATCTCCGTGACAGCGATGGCACTCTCACCTTTCCGATCGATCCTCCCGGTTCGATCGCTACGGTCTTATTTGGAAATAACGATTCGAACTGGGTGGTGGGCAGATGGGTCGATAGCGCTGGCGTCACTCATGGGCTCTTTTTCATCACGCCGGACGACTTCGTGACCTTCGACTACCCTGGTTCAGCCTTCACTTCGCTCAACGGGATCAATCAGGCCGGATACATCTGCGGCCGTTATGTTGACGCAGCGGGCATCGCTCACGGGTTTTTGGCAAAGGTAAACCTCGACGAAACGGCTAACTCTAATCGCACCAACTTACTTGCACCGGTAAAACCTGCCCGACCCGCTCTTGAGGCATTGAGGCCCGGAGCACCAGCGTTCTAGGTCTGAGCGGTCCCGGCCTTGGCTTCGAATCTCCACTTGTCGTCAGTGGTTGGAGACAAGGCACCACCTGCAAGCTAGAGTAAGCGACGGAATTCTAAGCAGGCCCTCCGGCAGTTGCACCGACGGTCGGAGGGAGCCGCCGGCGTTTATGCGCTGAGCAGATCACCGCGGCAACTTGTTTCACATAGTCCATAAAACTATACTCCGCTTCGATTCGCTCAGAATGACACCGCTAGACCCTTTCGTCTTTGAAATGCCGTTTGCCTTTTAGCGCCTTCGCGTATTCGTCCTTGCTCAGAATGTTTTCATCGAGCTGCAAGTCGGTGCGTAAGAAGTTTTGGAACCACGTTTCGATCCGTTGTCGATCCTTCA
>JBKOYE010000107.1:0-8949 GCA_046725275.1 Verrucomicrobiota bacterium | reverse complement strand
GTCTTCCCGCTCTCGCGAATCAAACGCACCGTGTCTTGCTTGAATTCATCCGTGAATTTTCGTCGCTTTCGTTTCGTCATGGTTACCCCTCAAGGCATTATCCGCCTCATTGGGGGTGTCCACAAAACTGAGGAAGAGCATGGAGACACTCGGGTGGATAGGCGCTTACCGAAACAACATCGACAAAACTTCGGACATGGCGCCTGCCTTGCCTTGGTGAAACAACCAACAATCTCGCGCCCGTAGCCGTTGCATCCGATTCGCGGTCTAACAGTTATTTGACGGGAGTCTATCCCTCATGGGGATGCTTGTCTATGGCTGCGGTTTGCGCCTCAACGAATGTCTCAGCCTGAGAATCAAAGACATCGATTTTGAAAGAGGCACTCTCACCGTCAGGGCCGGAAAGGGTGACGAGGATCGAACGACCGTCCCTCCGGTTCGCCTGCGGGACGACTTGCTGCATTAGGTTGATACCGTCCGGAAGGTCTATGACCAGGACCGGCATCAGAATTTGAATGGCGTCTTTCTACCTGGAGCCCTCGACACGAAATACCCCAAAGCACCATTGAGGTTGCGTCTCTGCGACGACTTTTTGGTTGCGGTTAAGCTGCGCCAGGTAATTCGTGGCTGTTATTTGCGCTAGCAGAGATGCTCGATCTCTCCCGTCTTTTTGTGATTGATTTGGGTTCCCTGTGTGGATAGCGTAAAGAAGTGACTGCAATAGATCAGTCGGGAAAATTGCGTGACCTGCGTGTTGTAACCTTCGAAAGCCGCCGCTCCAAAGAAATTACCGAGATGATCGCCCGGCACGGAGGGAGACTGATCAGCGCACCGGCGCTGCGTGAAGTGCCGCTCAGCAAGAACGCGCCGGCGGTCGAGTTTGCCCGCCGTTTAGGTAAGGGCGAGATCGATGTCGTTATACTCCTCACGGGTGTGGGCACGCGGTTTTTGGCTGCAGCCATCGCGGAGGTGATGCCGAAGGAGAGCCTTGCTCTCGCCTTGAGGTCCATCATCACCGTTGCGCGTGGACCGAAACCTATCGCCGCCCTTCGTGAGCTAGACGTCACTCCCACTGTTTCCGTTCCTGAACCCAACACCTGGCGCGAGCTTCTCGCGGCTGTGGATGCGCGCCTGCAAATCCAAGGCAGGCGAGTTGCGGTTCAAGAGTACGGAGAGGAAAACCCGGATCTCCTTGCCGGTCTGACCGAGCGCGGCGCCTCTGTTCTGCGCGTTCCCGTTTATAAATGGGCACTCCCTGTGGATCTGCGCCCTCTCAGGGAGGCGATCGCGCAAATTCTCGCTGCTCAAGTGCATATCGCGGTTTTTACCACCGCAACTCAGGTGGAACACCTTTTTCAAGTAGCGGGGACGAAGCAGGCTGCGAGCCTTCAAGCAGGCTTCGAACGGATCGTTGTGGCTTCGATTGGACCGTTCTGCAGTGACGCCCTCCGGCGACATGGGATAAAGGTCGACCTGGAGCCTGAGCATCCGAAGATGGGTCACCTCATCTCAACACTAGCGGAGCGCGGCCCGGCGCTTGTCCAAACAAAACGTCGTAGCCAACAGAGGGAGTAAAGCAAATTTGGAGTGGCGGTGACGATTCCCTCGCCATGGCCAGGCTGACGACCGTGCCCGAATATACCCGCGTCCTTCTCCACCGTCTCCGACTCACCAGTCAACGCTGCTTCCTGCACGCGCAACGTGCTGCTCCCGTAACAGGCGGTACGGGTTCTGAGGATCCGGAATTTATCCAGGAGGTCGCGGATTTTCGAAAGACGTATCTGTTAGAGAACCGGTGGAGCGCCGATCATTACGCTTCGCCAACCTATAGATCTGCCGCACTACTAGACCAAACCTCATGGCCGCCCAACATCCGGATAAGCTGGGCGCAGGGACTCCGCAAAACGGGATCGGATGGGTGCTTACGCTACCTACTGTTGCTGACCCGCCTCGATCTCCTCTGATTAAGGAACTTATACCCGATATGGAGCCAAGCGAAATCAGTAACGCCAAAATCTGGTATAATATATTGAAACCTAAGGGTATATACTGATCATACTAACAATTGATGGCGGAAGCACCTGGTGGGCGAGTTGCTGGCCAGGAGTCCGTTCGTGCCTTCCGGATTCAGTCTTGACCTGTTCCGTGAGAACATCAATCGTTATGCCCGCGCCGATGGTGGAAATCTGCGGTTTCGCGCGAGGATTCAGGACCGCCATATTCAGGGCTGGAAGCAGGGCAAGAACACGCCAATCCTGGACTCACTTGTGGTTTTGTCGCGAAGCCTGAAAGTCTCTGTCGTTCGCCTTTTGACCGAACGAATCAGTATTGCTCATGACCCGGGCCATCAACGCACTGCCTACGCCCATTATCGCGTCGCAGACAACCTCGTCGAGGACGCTTTGCGGACTGCACTCCAGGCTGAGATCCCGCCGCCGCCGCTCGATATCGCGAAGCAGTTGGGATATCGATCCGTCGAGTCGCTGCAAGCCCGATACAAAGGGCTTTGCCGTGAGATTACAGATCGGAGACGATCTTCGCTGAATATCTCTTCTCCTCAAGCATGCACAGTTCCCGTACCCCGACATCTCATTGACAACGCACTCATCGCGGAACTCTCAAAAGTGGAGTTCACGAGCCTCAGAGCGGTTGCCAAGTCGGTGGGATTGAGGAACATAAGACGCCTCTATAAGAGCTTCAACGACCTCACCCGGGCCGTCATCGCCAGGAACAGAAGAAGCGCAAGTGGGCGTGTAGATGCGATCGAGAAGGCCTTGCGGCAAGCCTTCGATGAGAGCCCCGTACCGACTGTCACGGAAATAGCGCGACGGTTGGGGTTTGCGGGCGTCTCGAGTGTTACTTCCCGTTTTCCGGAGCTGACAGCGGAGTTGAGACGCCGACACCAATCCCGATTGAGGGAAAGAACGCACCGTACCAGCGAGCCCGTTCGTCAGAGACTGACCGAGGCTCTGGGGGAATTCCCGCCCCCATCTTTCTCCGCAGTCATCAAAAGGATCGGCGTCCACCCTACGAAGGTCCGCACGGATTTTCCTGACCTGTGGCGAGCTCTTCGCTCGCGCTACGTGATGTACAAGCAGGATGCGATTTCCCGCAAGAGGCAGGCGTTCCTCAATGATATTCGTCGCACCGTTGGGGAACTGCACTGTAAAGGAATTAATCCGACTCCGCAGTTGGTATTCGCGACACTGCCCGAACCACAGTTCCGTTGTCGGAATGCCATTGCCAAGGCTGTTCGTCTCGCCCGGCGCGAATTGTCAATTGAACCCGGATAGCGTCTGACTGAGGACGTGCCTGATCGAATTTGCCCTTGATGATCGGCTCGTGGTTTTCACATCTGGGCCGGACGACCAATATTCCGCTCCCTCCTCATCGAGCATGGCCATACCTATGTGCCGCCACTCAATCTGTCCCCCACTCCAGGTTGACTTGTCCCGGTTTCTGGCCTTGAGAAATGGCTCCGTTAGATTTGGCTCGCTCGATGCTCGTTACCCTTTTCTGCCCCTGTTCTCTCGGGCACTGCTTCGCTTGACGGCATGAATGCCTAGCCGCGCCCTGCACTCGCCTTCGTTCTGCTTTCTTGGCTCCCCCGGCCGAGCCGGTTCAAGTGATCTGAACCATCGTTTGGCCGCATTTGGAAGCATCGTTTGACCGCGAGTGGTCTGCAAGTCGTTTAATCGGACGGGCGCAACGGCTGCATTCCGACATTGGAACCGCCGAATGGCCGGAAGGACAGAAACGGGAAGCATCCCCTGGCCGGAAGTGCAGAATTCCGAGTCTCGGCGGCGAAGTCGCTTTCCGCACGGGAGTGAAAGACAACTGCTGGATGGGCGGTTGCGTCTATGTGGAAAAGAGCCGTTACTAAACACTAGGCGACTACTCGTTACTAATCCAGCGTTTCACACTGCATCGTTCCTCAAAAGCTGCCTGGATCTGCCGGAACACAGGGATAGGGTTTCTGATTCAACGCCTGGGGATGCAGGGCTCCAGCTCAGGACTGGTCTTATCAGGACCCGCGTTGGGGAGAGGGGAGCCTATTCTTGCGACTGTGGCAAACCACGCAGAGGCGTCTGTATAATGTGTAATCCTCAATAGTTTGGATCAGGAACAACCAACCGCCGTGGCGGATGATGCTTTCGGCACCAGCATCTTTCGACAAACCGCATTCCGTAATTGGACAGCTGAGACTCATTGAATAGTGGACCCTTTGGATGCTGGAACTGATCGTTTCGAATTGAATCTTAAATGATACTATGCGAGGGAGTTACGATCGAGCTGCCAACAGTCGATGGCGGAAGCACCCAAGTTCTCTTTATGACAGAAAACAATGTCACATCGAGGTTAATTCGCCAGGGACAGGCCTCATATGGCGTTGAAGTTCGGACGCGAGATGAGGACGCCGGCGATCCAGGCTGGACTGACGACGCGGCGGCTGAACTTAAGAGAAATCTTCTTGTCGCCAATTGTTTTTTCGGCAGCGGAGAAGGTCACATCTGTATTCGTTCACTTCAGCGTCTTGTTCATTGTCGAGGATAGGCGACTGCCAATGACGCCGTAGCAACACTTGATGACGGAAGCACCGCTTTGGACGCAATGAGATGTGCGTGAGTCAGCAACAGTAGGCTGCGGAAGCACCCAGCCGCCGAGATATTTCGGCAGACCATCTCGCCCAACTTATGCTATTTCTCTCACCGGCACCGAAAAGCAATTTCATATTCTCTATTCTCCACCTACTCAGCTTGGTCGGGGATCCAGTTTCCGTGGAATCCATTAGGTACTCGCACAGGCAGGTGCACCGAGGCCACCGTCTCCAACGTGGCCGCGTCGACAAGCACGAGGTCACTCGCGTCGCGACAGGCGTCATAGACATAGCCCATCAAGATTCCGTGGTCTTCAGGCGCATCGCGCTGAGAGGGCACAAAGACGAACTCACTTAGGCCCTTGCCCGGTCCAAACGACCGCGACTGCTGCCGCCGAGCGTCAAAGTCGTGTCTATACAAAATATTGTCGCCGACCTGCAACTTGCCACCGACGCTGTACCCATACCGATGACGCCGGCTCGTCAGCCGTTCGTCGATGCGGGGGAACTCCTGGGCCCGGTCGTCGAGGCGCTCCTCGACCACTTTGCCGGCACTGAGATCAATCGTCCAGCGATCCAGAGTCGGTGCTTCCTCGTTCGGCCCGGGAAGTTCGGAGGCAAACATCTTCGGATGGCGCACGACGTGGACCACGATGCTGCCGTTTTCGTCGTAGGCGTTCATCGTATGGAACAGGTAGCAGGGCTCGATTTCGAACCAGCGCACGCTCGCGGCGTCGCCGGCGCGGGGCAGCACGCCGACGCGGGCCTGATAGTCGGGGTTCCACCGGTACGGAAACGCGTTTGAGGGGTCGAGACCTGCACTGATGGCCTTGAGATCCAACGTCACCGGGAGGTCGTACACGATCACGTGGTTCTCGGTGAGGGAGAAGGAGTGCATCGCTGTGGGGCCGGCGCACTCGATGTCAACTGTGCGGAGCGCACGCCCGTCGACGCCGAGGATGGAGTACTGGACCCGATTACCCCAGCCGAAGAAGTAGGAGACCGCGTGCAACTCCCCGGTAGCTCGATCGCGCAGGGGGTGGGGTGTGTAACCGCCCTCGAGAGTGCCGTGGAAGTTGCTTGGACCAACGGTGTCGAGATCGTACGTCAATTCGTACGGGTTGGCCCCGCCCTCGACGAGGACAAACGAGCGCCGGGCATGTTCGACGACATTGGTGTTGGATGCGAAGTCAATCCCTGCGTGGACCGGTCCCGGTCGCCTCGGCTCGCCCAGGATCTCGGTAACCTCGGCGGAGCGCACGTAACGGTTGCGGTACCACTCGGCGCCGCCGTCGCGCAACCGAACGCCGTGCACCATGCCAGTGCCGAGAAACCAGTGGTACGTGGCCGGGTCGGGGTCCGTGATGGGATTGGGGCCGGTGCGGATGTATCGGCCTTCGAGGTGGTCGGGCACGATACCGGTGACTCGCAGTTCGGCGACGGTCACCTCCTCGCGCACGGGTCCGAAGTTCCCTTCCAGATACGCGTTACCCATCGCCATGCGTGCCTCCCTTAGACTGCAACAACTGGTGAGGTGTACCTATGGAAGCTGTACCACGCGCTTAAGACCCAGTCAACCGGCACTGTCAACTTGCGGTTGTCCCGACGAGTTTCGGGTTGATTGGAAGTTGACGGTTCTCGATTCATCGGGCAATCGTTACTTCATGCCAAACATGGAAAGCGCGATCTCGTAGCAGTCGGTAATTAATTAACAATTCGCCATCCACAGGCAGCCAGGAGTCCGGATCGAGCGTCAAGTCGAGCTGATGCTCCGCTATTCCTACAACCCGATGTTCGCTCCCCGCGCAACACTCAGTCCAGCGCTTCAGCCGGCGCCGATTCGTACCCGGGAGTCAAAGACAGCCCGTTGCGCACTCTGGTAGAAGTGGCCCGGCGGGTCAATCAGAGCGGGCGCGGCGAGGCGATATTAGAAACTGCCCTTGGCTTTGCTCATTCAGATTTCCTGAAATAATTCGGTCGCTCGCGAAACATTATAGGGGTGTCCTCGAACTCCATGGTTCCTTTCCCATCGCTAAGGGCTGCGGCCTGCACCCGAAACTCGCGCTCATCGGCTACCAGGTGAACCCGGTAGATCGTTTCCGGTGTCGGCTTCGTTCCTTTCCAGAAGTCCGACTCGAAGAAACTGAAACTACCGAATCGGCCTGGGATCTCTACTGCCGAACACACAAAGGGCAAGGGCGGAGGCTGCGCGGCGGAATGGCCTGCAAGTCCAGGCGGTCGCGTAAGTTACCAGTAAAAGGAAAATACAAGGAAATGAACAGAGTAATGGGGATCCGCCGAGCACGCGGCTGCGATAAGCGCTCGAGCGGTGGAGCTGCGCCGGGCGGCGGGCATCTTCAAGAATCCTGATGACCGGCGGTACCGCTGCTGCGGAAACGCTTCCCAATCTAATCTGCACTAGGGCGAGTCTGAGCGCGTTTTTGCTCATTTGGCGCGGCTCAGGAAGTCCTCGCGTTCCACCCCTTTCGCCCGGGCGAAGTCCCATGACGGGCACCGTCGCAGTACCTGGCGCAGCTGACCCACGCATGGGCATCGATTGGGCCAGAGTCTGCAGGTTAGGTTTTCGACCCTTTAGTTTTCAAAAGGAAAATAAAAGGAAATGGACGCCATAATGGGAATCCGCGCGCCAGGCCGCTATGCTTCAATGGCATCTTTCAATCCTCACGCACGGCGATACTTGGTCGGTTGAATGGCTCTTGGCCTCTTGATTAACTCCAACCCCTCATCCCTGGAAAGCATCGGAGCGAAGGATCGCCGCCGGCGCAGATTGAGTGGGAAGAACACCAAAAACAACAAACACAACAAACACAAAAACAGAAAGGAGAATCAGAAAATGGAAACGAAAATAAACAGCGAAGACCTTAAAAGTCTGAGAGAAGAATTAGCGAAGATGAAAGCAAGCGTTGAAAACATCATCGTACTTATGGAAGCAACACTGTTCGAAGCGGAAGAAGACAGGCGACTCAAGAATGAGGAGTACGAAGAACTGCTCGCCGTTGCTAGACCATTGAATGCCCCGTATGATGCGAAGGCACAACCTCTCGAACACACATTGTCCTGGGAAATCATGCACAGGTACGAAGAAAAAAAGAGAAAACTACTTGAGGAAAGGGAGGCGAAAAAGAAACGATGACAACCACAACAACAGAAACACCAGACCTGCGCTAAATTGATCCGCAAGGGAGTCGACGACTTCATAGACGCTTATCTTGCAGTTAATTAATACTCGGCTGCTTTCCAAAATCGTTGATAAACAACTCGCCGTGTGGCGACGACGCAGGCTTTCTTATCCTGGCCTGTAACATCTGTTAATCTCTACCGGAGAATTGCGGTTTTGAAACTCGCCTGGCGAGCGGTCCAGATAGTCCAGTCAGGAAACAATGCGCAAGGCATACCTGGAAACAAGCGCGTTCAACCAGATAGTCGCCGGTATCCCTGCGAACCTGCTCCGCGAAATACTCGGACGTCATGGGCTTAAGCCAACAATCAGCACGACAGTGATCTACGAATGTGCAAGAACGTTCACTCGCGATCCTGCGAGGGGCAAAGAGCTGTTTCAAGCGCTCGTTGCATTTGAAGACATTCTCTCTTTCGTACCCCGGACATCTGAAATGCTGACTCAAGAAGTGGTGAAGCTCCGAACGGGAGCCCATCCTCTGCCGTTTATGGACACCCTGAATCAAATGTCGACGCGGCTCGAGATTCGAAGGCTCGCCGCCGGCGACAGTAAGGAAGCTGAAGAGTTTACTCGGAAAAGGCAAGGTCACTATGATGAAATCCAGGCAATACAGGACAGACACTATCTTGAGAATATTAGGGCGAAGCGGGATACGAACCCTAGACTGAGAACCTTCGATGACGTCTATTTCTATTTTAAGCCACAGCTGCCCGCGCTGATCGGTAGATCGCTTAATCGCCACTGTCGGGTGACCAAAGCGGAGGCTCGCGAACTTGCGTCGCGGCTCGATCACTTTCCTATGCTGCGATCTGTTGTCCGCGCGAACTGTAGAATCGCGTTCCACCACATTGTCCACGACGTTCCGCCTGGGCGAGACAAATGGGATGACTACAGCAATATCATCGATGCGGCCTACTGTGATGTTTTTGTCACGGCTGATGCGCAGGCTGTCGCGGCGGTAAGGGACATCAACCCCAATTTGGTGGTGATAACTTTTGATGGCTTGTTTGCGCCCCAGCACTAGTTTAGGTTGGCGTCCTCACAAACAATTTCCTATGGTAATTCGTGGTGTGCGTAAAGGCTGACTTATAACGAGGGCTAATGGCGGCAGATACCGAAGCCGCCGAAGTGAGTGTGGTTATGTCTCCTCAAC
>JBKOYE010000089.1:0-11475 GCA_046725275.1 Verrucomicrobiota bacterium | reverse complement strand
GCTAAGCAGCTGCAAATGGAGCAGCAACGAATCTCAGTGGTTTCTCGTCTTTACCTGGACGACGTTGGAATTGGGACTCGTACCGTTACCGTTATATGCTCGTACCCGATAATAATAGATCGTACGCGCGGTCAGCCCGGTAACATTGTAACTCGTCATGTTGCCGACATCCAAATCCTGATACCCAGGTACGTAATTGACAAAAGAACTGTCCGTGGCCACGTCCAAGCGGTAACCTGTCGCGCCACTTACGCTGCGCCAATTCGCGGTGAAGCTGCTGGCAGCGACGTTGGTTGCCTTTAGCGCCCTTGGAGCAGCTGGCGTCGGCGCCGGCGTCGCTGTTGCAGTCGCAGTGGGAGTCGCTGTTGCTGTAGCTGTAGCTGTCGGAGTTGCGGTTGCTGTAGCCGTAGCCGTAGCCGTAGGTGTTGGGGTTGGCGTAGGGCTGGCGGCCGGAAGCTGGAACTTGCCGACACGGGTAAACCAGTTAGCGCTGCTGGTGGCAGGATAATATTCGTTGGTATGCCAGAAAGTGAGATTATCGACAGGGTCGATGGTGGTCATGCTGTAATCCCCCCAGCGTCCGCTGGAATGGGTCTGGTGACCGCCGCCCGCGGTCATGATGGCTTCGCCCTGACCGAGATTGTTCAATGGATCCGTAGCCAGTCTGCCAGCGTAGCGGATAGAAGGTTGCTGCGTCGCGCTGGAGGTAGCATAACCGATGGCCATGCCTCCGTTTTGGTCCACGGCGATGCTGGGCATCCAGCGCCATAGACCATCGTTGCCGTTATTCCAGCTTTGCTGCTGCACCGGTGTGGCTGGAAAATTCCCGCCAGTCACATTGAATTGATGCCAGCGAACGGCGGTGGGTCCATTCGGGTAATTCAGGAGAACCGTCTGGCTGGTCCAGAGCGATTCCACGCCTGAGCGACTTTGATAGACGACCGGGGTCATGATTTTATCGCCCAGCGTATCCAATTTTGCCGTTGTCCCAGTCTGCGGCACTAACAGAGTGGTCGTGGTGAATGCGTCCACGAACCCGGCGACACTGATGTTCGCGTTAGGACTATGGTTTACGCCAATGCCCAACGTCGAGTTAGCCGGAGTGCTAAAGTCGACGTGGAATTTCCACCCATGAACCTGCGTCAGGGTTACGCCGCCGGTAGCAGGGCTGTCAACAGACAATAGAAATTCATCTCTGCCAACAGGTGGTGCGTCGCCGGTACGAAAACCAGCAGGCACCAGACTGTAGGAGTCGCCCAGCCCCGCGGGCGGGATGTTGAAAGCAATCGCATTAGCAGCGCCACCCGTAAGCATCGAGGCGCGGTCGAGAGCAAAAACGCGTACCCCTTCGAAGGCAAGCGTCGGCCCGTCAAACAGGTTGATTGTGAAGTAATAGCCGTTTTGGGCAGGGCTCCCGCCGCTGTTCCAAAATGCGAACTTTGGGTAGTCACCGATCCAGGTCGGGTTGGCCGGATCATGCTGGATTGCGTAAAGAAACCAGCCTCCGCTGACAGGGTCGCCCGTTTGGGAAACGGCAACGCATTGATAGAATGGTCCTGCCCCGGGAAGCGTACCGGGGAATGCGAAATCACTGGCTACCCAGCGATCAGCCTGGGGATCGTAGAAGACAAACCCGTCCCCGTTGTTGAAGCCCGAACAAGGCGTGCCTACCAAAGTCAGGAAAAGAGAGTTGTACGTCGTCCCGTTGGGGCCATTGAGCGGGTTGCCATTCTTATCGAAAATCTTGATCGAGCTGTTGACCGATTGCACGTAATGGCTCGGGCCGACGTCGCCATCAGTATCCGGCGGCAAACACATACAACCGCTCTGGGCGGAATTCATCCCATCAAAGGTCAGCAGCGGCCCCGGCATCTGCGGCATAGGCGACATGATTTGCTTCATCAACGAGTCGAACCGCTGGTAAACCGAGGTTGATTTGGTTGGAGTTGGAATCTCCGGGTGTGGATAGCGCGTCAGCCGCTTCTCTTCGAACTCATGGCTTGGCGCAATGTACGGGAGGTCGCGCAAATCCTGGTTTAGAATGACCGGACCCACTAACTGCACGATGTCGGGCATTGGCGTGTCGGGCTCTACGGCCGTTGTGGACCTGGCATTGGCGCCTCCGGGCGAAGAAGTCAGACTGGAGGCAAATAAGATGGCCGAGACCGAGATCAGGGCCAGGGCTAGGGTGATTTGCAACGCCGAAGCGCGTACAGAATTATCTCGTTTCTTTTTCATTGTCTTCTTTCGGTGGGGTTCTGGGAGCGAGCGGCGTTGTTTGCTCCGAACGCCGCAAGCACCTCAAGAAATTTCTTTGACGTTTTTTGACTGTTTTCAGATGGAGTTCTTTGAAGTGGAGTGCCCTTTCGTAGGAAAAACGCGCAAGCGTGTCAAGCACCTTTTACCGTTTTGTTAGGTGTTTATCCCGCCGAAGCGGCCCCTGAAAGCTATTAAGCTTTGGTGTGCGCGCGGCGGACCCGCGCGCTCTGTTAACGACTAGATCGACTTGCGGACAATCGCCTCAGGTGCTGACAGACTTATAGCGCCGCATCAATTTGAAAAAGCCGAGCGCGTCGCGCACGGGATGAATCTTACTGACTTGATCGGTGTAAACAGTCGTGATTGGGACTGAGTCGATGCGATAACCTCTGCGGCTGGCGATGATGAGCGCTTCCGTGTCGTAGTCGAATCGGTGTCCGCCGCCAAGCAGCTCTCGAATCAGTTGTCGGGGCACCATCCGATAACCGCACTGCGTGTCAGGAATTTTCTGGCCACAAACGCGGCTGATCTGATTGCTCATGTGACGATTCACTACGCGGCGCACGAGCGGCATGCGCGCAACATCGTTCATGCGGTTGCCAATGAAGAAGGTGGGGCGAGTGGCAGACGCCGCCGCTGCAAGAAACCGGTCGATCTCTTCGGGCAGATGTTGACCGTCAGAATCAAGAAGGATGACCCACTGTATTTGTGCCTCTGGTCGGCTGCTGGACGGAGTCGCAGCGCCAAGCCAATGCCCCAGGCCGGTCTTGATCGCTTCGCCTTTGCCGCGATTTTCATTGTGAACAATAACTTCGGCGCCAGCTTCGCGTGCGCGTTGTCCCGTCTGATCGGTCGAGCCGTCGTCAACGACGACGACGTGATCAAGCTGCTCGCGCGTTCGGCGCGCGATGTCTCCGATATGTTTTTCGTCCTGATACGCAGGAATGACTGCGGCAGTGTGCGAACGTATTTCCGTCATACCGAGCGAAGTCGAGACATCTCAAAATTTAAGTCCACAGATTCCTCGACTTCGCTCGGAATGACAACAAACAATCCACGCGCACGCGTGCCTGGCTCACATCGCGTTCTCTATCGGCGCACAACGGGATGGAAATCGGCCGCGTGATAAGAGCTGCGAACCAGCGGACCGGAGGCGACGTAGAGAAAACCTTTTCGACGCGCTATGTCGCCGTAATAATTGAATTGCTCAGGCGTGATGTATTCAACGACCGGCAAATGTTTCGGAGTCGGGCGCAAATACTGGCCGATGGTCAACACTTCGCAGCCGACCTCCCGCAAATCGTCCATCGTCTGAGAAAGCTCCGTCTCTTTTTCACCAAGGCCAAGCATCAAACCGCTCTTGGTCACGACGTCGGGCGACAGTTCCTTTGCCCGGCGCAAAACTCGCAGGGACATCCGATATTTTGCGCGCGAGCGCACAAAAGGCGTGAGCCGTTCGACCGTTTCCAAGTTGTGATTGTAAATGTCGGGGCCAGCGTTCAGGACTGCCTGGATACACCAATCTTGCGCGTGAAAATCGGGAACGAGAACTTCAATGATGATTGAAGAATCCATTTCGCGAATCGCAATGATCGTCCGAGCGAAGTGATCGGCGCCGCCGTCTTTGAGGTCGTCCCGCGCAACCGCAGTGATCACGACATGTTTCAAGTTCATCCGGCGCACCGCTTCGGCGAGTCGCTTCGGTTCGTCTTCTTCGAGTGCGAGTGGTTTCGCTGTCGTCACAGCGCAAAATCCGCAGGCGCGCGTGCAACGGTCGCCGGCGATCATGAAAGTAGCTGTGCCCTGGCTCCAGCATTCCCAGCGGTTCGGGCACTGCGCGCTTTCGCAAACCGTGTGCAACCGCAAATCGGAAATCAGCGCTTTGGTCGAAAAGAAAACCGGATTCGACGGCAACCGCACTTTGATCCAGGGCGGCTTCTGCGCCTGGTGCAGGGCTGGATCGATCTTCGCGCAGGACATTTCGAAGAAAAGTTACAACGTTAAAAAAGTTACAAAAGTTTAAATCGTTCTGTAGCGGGCGCTCTCTGAGCGCATCGGCGGTCAGGGACCTTCGCTACAGTTTCGTCCTGCCAGACAAGGCAGCAGACAGAGTTAACTCATCTGCCGATTCGAGACCGCCGCCAGCTGGAATGCCCCGCGCGATGCGGGTGAGAGCGACCGGTTTGCTCTTCAAAAGATCGGCAATGTAATTCGTGGTGGCTTCGCCTTCGACATCGGCGGGCAGCGCGAAAATGACCTCGGTAATTTTTTCCCGATCGATGCGATCCACCAATTCTTTAATGCGCAAATCTTCGGGAGCGACATGGTCGAGCGGCGAAATCTTGCCGCCCAGCGCATGATACCGGCCGCGAAATGCACCGGTCTTTTCTAGAGGAAGAATGTCGGTCGGTTGTTCTGTAACACAGAGCAATTCAGTCGAGCGCGACAGGTCCGCGCAAATTTCGCAAAATTCGTCGGCAGCAAAGAATCCGCACAAATTGCAGGCATGAATCGACTGGCGCGTGTCCGTGATGGCGCGTGCAATTTCCTCTGGTTGATCACTGCGCGCTCGCACCATCCAGAGCGCAATCCGCTCCGCGGAACGCGGTCCGACTCCCGGCATTTGCCGCAGCTGCGCAATTAGGTCCCGGATCGCCGCCGGATATTCTGTCCGTCTCAACACGTGCTCGAATTTATTCCAGCGGCCATTGCGTTAATTGCAGGATGAGCGGCTCCAGTCGGCGCAAATAAAATTCCAGGGGCGGATCGTCTTCGGTTTCCGAGCCGCGCGCCTTCTGAAACTCGGCATACGCTTCCGCCCAGCGTTTCTCTCGATACAGAACCACCCCGCTCCAGAACGAGTCGCGCTGCGCTACGCGTTCTGGTCCGGCTTCAGCTGTAAACCAAAGCGGTTCGTAAACTTCAAGTCTGTCATGCGAATTCAGACCGCTCACAAAATCAATTGGGCGCGCGACGACTGCTTCGCTTACTCGATCAAAGGTCGCCGTGTCCATCAAGGCCTTCGATCCGTAGAAACGATTCAGGGCGCAGAATCTGCGCGCCAGGTCGATGGGTTCGCCGCTCGCCAGGAGCAGCGAGCGCCGGCTCTCTTGTAATGCACCGGCAATGATTGCGCCGGAGCTGATTCCAGCCCGAATGTCCCGACTGGCAGCGACCTTCTCCTTATCTTCGCCCCGTTCGCGAGAATTCTTGATCATGTCGAGAACAACGCGCGCTGCTTTTTGCGCATGTTCCGGGTCGGGTGCGGGAAATCCAAAAACGCCCACGACGCCTTCTCCGTCGGCGGCTTGCAGGTAAGCACCTTCTTCCACCAGACGCACAGCGGTCTCGCGAATGAATTTTCCGGTGGCCTCGGTAAACGCGGCAGACTCGCCTCCTTCCGCGAATGTGAGTTTGTTGCCAATGTCGCAAACTACGACGCTTACATCGTACGTCTTTGGCTCAGCATCGAACGAAATCCTGCCGTCGCTAAGACGGCGAAATTGCTCGTTGGAAACGCGATCGGCAAACAATGTGCGGATTAGATGTGAGCGGTTCCTGCGTAAAAAAGCCGACCACCCCTCCGCGGCGAGGAATGCAACTACCAGCGCAAGGACTGACGGCGCCGGCTGAAAAAATACGCGGTAAAGAGAGCAAACCCACCCCAGTCCAAACAGTTCCACCAGCAATAACCCGATTAGTAACCAAGTGCGCCATCGCGGCACGTTGCTCAATGTAAGCCAGGCAACGCCGATGGCGATCAGCAACACCAAGACGTATTGACATTTTTCGCCGACGACGCGTGTCGCGCCCGGATAATCGGTGACAAGTTGCGCGGCAACAGCCTCAAACCCAGCGATGACTTTAGTCGCATGTAGCGCTCCGACAATCAGCGCAACGGCGACTCCAATGATAAGCGTTGTGATCAAAGAACGCTTCATGACTATCAGGCCTTTTGCGCCGATGCAGCCGGGTAATACGATTGCACCACAAGCTCGCTCAGGAATTTATCCGGAGCGTCAATCGCCGCAGCATTAAGGACAAACTGTGTTTGCCCTCTATTCTTTTTGATGAGGCTCAAGCCGAATTGGTAATCCTTGAATAAATGCGCGCACAGGTCGCTCATGGTCATCCGCTCGGCTTGCGCGCACTCGACCAGGCGACGGATGGCGGTCTCGTCGAAAGCAATTTCTAATCCGTGCTCCTTGCTAAATTTGTCCGCGAATTCACGCGCGCCGGCTTCCAGCATTTGCCCCTCGAGCTTGTGTCCCTCGGCCATCAGTCGATCGAGAACGCGTTGCGGCTCGCGCACCAGAGCTGCAGTGACGCGCAACTGGCTCAAGCCCGACCCCGCGAGATGGAATTTGTAATCGCGAAACAGCCTTTCGAAGACCGTCAGCAACCCGCGTGCGCCAGTTTTTTCCGTCGCCGCAGCTTCTGCCAGTAAACGCAGCGCTTCATCCTCGAAACTGATCTCGATGCCGTATGCGCGAAATGCGCGCTCGTATTGCCGGAGCAAACTCCCCTCGGAATACTTCATGATGTCGAAAAGATCATTCGCGTCGAGGTCCTCACAAACCACGCGCACGGGCAAGCGCCCGATGAACTCCGGCTCGAACCCGTACTCGATGAAATCCTGCGTCGTGACGTGCTGGAACAATTCGTTGTCCATCACTTGAACTGGTTGCGCGCTGAACCCGATCTGGCCGTGCCGAACACGCCGCGCCACTTGCTCTTTCAACTTCTCAAACGCACCGCTGACGACGAACAGAATGTGGCGGGTGTTGATCGTATCGCGTTTGGCTTTGCCGCGCCGTTGAAATTCGAACGCGGCTTGCAATTGCGCTTGGAGATCGTTCATGCTCCGCACTGGCACTTCCGTTTCCTCCATTAATTTCAGCAGCGTTGTCTGCACGCCGCGGCCGCTCACGTCGCGTCCGATCAAATTTCCAGCCGAAGCGATCTTGTCGACCTCATCAATGTAAATGATTCCGAATTGCGCCAGGTTCACGTCACCGTCGGCTTTGTGCACCAGCTCGCGCACCAAATCTTCGACGTCACCACCGACGTAACCGGTCTCGCTGAACTTCGTCGCGTCCGCTTTCACAAACGGCACCTTGATCAGATCGGCGATGTGCTTGATCAGGTAAGTTTTGCCGACGCCCGTCGGGCCAACGAGGATCACGTTTTGCTTGATGTATTCAATTTCCTGAGCGCGGTTCGGATCTTCTTTCTCGAGCCGCCGGAGGTAATTGGCGTGGTTGTAATGATCGCAAACCGCAATCGCGAGGACCTTCTTCGCTTCCTCCTGTTTGATGACGAACCGATCCAGATGCGCTTTGATGTCGCGCGGCAGCAGATTGAACTCGAATTCCTTGTGCTCGGTTTTCTCCTGCGTGTCGTCTTCCTCGGCGACCGCCGGCTCCGGCTCGGTAATTGTCGCGACCGAAACCCGGTCACCGAAGTTCTGTTTCATGAACTCCGTTATCTTGGACTTCAGTTCTTCCGGCGAAGGAAATGGTGGTGGCGCTGGTGGGTTTTGTGCCATGTGCAGAGAAACATCGAGGCAAAGAGGGTCCGTGGCAACGCTTCGTCCAAAATCTGACCCTCACGCGCAACGTTTGTTCAGAGCCTTCAGCTGTGTCGAAAAAGCCCAGAGAATGGCCAGCGCGATGAGTGCCGCCGAGCATCCGCTATCTCCAGTGCTCGTCGCGCCGCATCGAGTTCCACTAGAAGCTCGTCGTAGAAAGAAAAGCGCTGCTTCGGATCAGCCGCGATCATTCGCTGCAAAACGCGCGCGGTCGGCTTAGACACCTCCGGCGCGATCGCGCGCAAATCTGATGGATGCTGCTTCAGTTGCCGCAACTCTGTGGCGGATTTTGTGCTGCTATCGATCGGCGGTTTGCCTGCCACAGCATGAAACAGAGTCGCGCCCAGGCTGTAAACATCACTGCGAACGTCTTCCGGTTGGTTAGATAATCTCTCCGGCGCGACATAAGGAGGCGTTCCCCAGATCACGCGATCGCTTTGCGGCTGCTGAGTTGCGAAGGCAGCAAGCCCGAAATCGCCAATCTTTGCCGCCTGTTCATCGACAAACAAAATGTTGGCCGGCTTCACGTCTCGATGAATCAAACCTTTCCGGTGCGCTGCGCGTAGTCCTCGTGCAATTTGAATCCCGACGTCGAGAACTTGCTCTTCCGGCAAGCGGCCTTGCGACTCGATGAGATCGTCGAGACTTCCGTGATCGATCAACTCCATCACCACATAAAACTGGCCGTGGTCCGTTCCCAACGAGAATATCTGCACGACGTTGGGATGATTTACCGAGGCAGCAATGCGCGCCTCTTGTTGCAATTGAGCATCATGATCCGCTTCGCTACTGAAATCCTTACGCAAGAATTTGAGCGCAACGAACCGCTCCAGTTGCGTGTCGCGCGCCTTATATACTGTGCCCATCCCGCCGACACCGAGCGTTTCCACAGGCACAAAATGATCGAAGGTTCGTTGCAGCAGATTTTTTTGACCGCAGTTCCGGCAGACCACCCGCACCAGAGGTTCATAACCGCTGGCATCGAGCACGGCACCGCATATCCAACACGTTGGCGTCATGAACAGCTTCCTTCAATCGCCATGGAAATCGACTGTAACATTGACGAACTTGGGAGCAAAAGGATGGCCGTAGCGCGTTGAAAACGACAAGCGAAAGACCAACGACGTTCAAATTCGTTGTGCCCAAAGAGGATGCTCGCGTGCGCATCGATCGTTATCTGGTCAGCGCGCTTCCGGAATTATCGCGCTCGCGGATCCAGCAATTAATTCGCGCCGGCTTGGTTCGTCTCAACGGCGCAACCACCCGACCACACCAGCTTGTACGAACAGACGATCAAATTGAACTCACCGAGCCACCGCCGGAAAAAATCGAGACGAAGCCAGAGCCGATTCCGCTGGAGATTCTCTACGAAGACGATGATCTGATCGTCGTTAACAAACCAGCTGGCATGACCGTCCATCTGGGCGCTGGTCACCGCGAACACACGCTGGTCAACGCGCTGCTGCACCACTGCCCCACATTGTCGGGGATTGGTGGAAAGGAACGGCCGGGCATCGTTCACCGGCTCGATAAGGAAACTAGCGGCTGCCTTGTCGCAGCAAAAAATGACACCGCGCATCGAGAATTATCCAAACAATTTGCCGCGCGCACTGTGGAAAAAATCTATCTGGCGCTTGTAGCCGGGAAATTGCGTAAACAGATAGGCGTAATTGAAGAAAAAATCGGACGCCATCCGGTGCATCGGCAACGAATGAGCGTGGCCTCACCGCGCGGTCGCACGGCCAGGACTGAATACCGCGTTCTTAGTTCGAACGAACGGGCGAGTCTTATGGAATGCAGACTACACAGCGGTCGTACCCATCAAATCCGCGTGCATCTGCATCATCTTGGTCATCCTGTGTTGGGCGATAAAATCTATGCGCCGCAGTTGGCGAAAAATTTTCCGCGCCAGATGCTGCACGCGTGGAAGCTCGGCTTCCGTCACCCGCCCAGCGGCGAATGGAAGAATTTCGAAGCTCCGTTGCCTTACGATTTCAAACAAGCCGTCGCTCTAACGGGCCTGTGAAATCTCACCAACCCGCTTCCGATAGCTCACCGGATTTCTGCCCCGATCCAAAGCGACGCGAGGACGCGTATGCACTCCGAAAGTCCGCCGTCGGATGGACTCGTCCTGTGGCGAGCTTGCGCTAAATGTAATAAACGTTAGGAGCGAGTTTTGCGCGGCGCGCTTTTGGAGCGTCCTGTTCCCCTAAAACCTCTGATTTGCAGTCTGCGCCGCAACCGTCTTCGCACCATTGCGTTGGCCAGCATCGTTTGCACAACTTCGCCGCGCTGGTTTGTAGTCACGTTGCGCAGACGAATGATCCCGTAGCGAGGCCGCGAGCGCGAGACGCGCAGCTTAAGAATCTTCGTCTCGACCGTCAGCACGTCGCCGGGTCGCAGCGCATTGGGCCAGCGCAGCTTATCCACGCCCAGCCCGATTGCGCCCTTCGCGAAGTTCAGTGTTTGCACAAACAGTCGCATGGTCATGGCCGCTGTGTGCCAGCCGCTTGCAATAAGTCCTTTGAAAATCGTTCGCTCTGCTCCCCTGCGGCTGAGATGAAACATCTGTGGATCAAACTTGTGGGCAAACTCGATGAGCTTCTTCTCTGTCACTCTCAGCGGCTCCGATTTGAACCGATCGCCGACTTTCAAATCATCGAAGTACCGCTTTTTCATCACAGCCAAAATGAAAGCACATTGATGCGATATCGTGCAGGATTGAGCAATGACGAAATGGTCGCCGTGGCGGTGCCGAGCGAATGGAATTTGGTCTCGCGCACGCTTGAATACAGCAAGAGAAAGCTCAAACTTGATTCGTGCCACAGGTTCCTTTGCGCAGTCCGTCAGAGAAAGTAGGGGGACTTTTTTATTTCGGCCGGATGCTCGACAAAATCCGGCTGCACGCCAAGGGCGAATTGCCGTCAGATTATCACGCGAATCTTGGTAAAGGCTTCGACGAAAAATGCGTGAAGTTTCTCCGCGTCAATTACGATGAGCTGGTCAAGCGCGTGACACAGGGCGGTACCGATGAGGAAATATTGGAATGGTGTTTCACAGTGGGACGCCAGCCTTCCGAAGACGACATTTACGTCTGGAACGAATTCATGCGCAAACGCGGCTGGAACGACGAAGTTTCGGAAATGGTGTTACGCCGGAAAGCCGAAGCAGGAATGTCCGACAGATCGGATATTCAGACGTCGTTCCAATTCATCGATGCCGACGAAGGGAAACTGCCGAAGCCACGATAGGCTCGGCACGCCACCCTCAGTAGAGACGCAGCGTGCCGTCCCTACCGTTCTTATTCCTCCAAAGTATCGATTCGCTCCGCGAGATTGAAATCAAGCTCCGTCAGGCCGCCCTTGCTGTGCGTTGATACGGCCAGCCGGACTTTGTTGTAGCGGATATCTATGTCGGGGTGGTGTTCTTCTTCCTCAGCCACCTCAGCAACCCTGTCCACAAAATCGATCGCATCGACAAAGTCGTCGAACTCGAAAGTGCGCTCGATCTGGTTTTTCTCCAATTCCCATTCCGGGATCTTTTTCATGCGATCCTTGAGCTCGCTTTGTTTGATCAAGTCAGCCATAACGGGACAACGAGTATCACCCGAAAATCGTTTTGCAACG
>JBKOYE010000141.1:0-6624 GCA_046725275.1 Verrucomicrobiota bacterium | reverse complement strand
ACTGTTCCCGCCGAAATTGTAAACGGTGCCAGGTTTGCCTTCGAAAAGCGCAGCGACAATGGCAGCACAATGATCGTCTACATGAATCCAGTCGCGCACGTTTTTGCCGTCGCCATAAACCGGGAGCGCCTCGTCGCGGAGCGCCTTGATGATCATGAGCGGAATTAATTTCTCCGGAAATTGATATGAACCGTAATTATTCGAGCATCGGGTCACCAGCACCTCCTGGCCGTACGTCTTATACGACGCGAGCACAAGAAGGTCGGCGCCGGCTTTACTGGCTGAATACGGTGAACTGGGATCGAGCGCCGATTGCTCGGTGAATCTGCCCGTAGCTCCGAGCGACCCATATACCTCGTCCGTTGAGATTTGGATGAACCTCTGAACGCCGTGCCGGCGCGCGCAGTCCAAAAGCACGCTCGTACCGATGACGTTCGTGTGAATGAAGTTCAGAGGATCGTTGATGCTGCGATCGACATGCGACTCGGCCGCGAAATTGATGACCGCGTAGAACCGATGGTCGGTCATCAACGCGTCCATCAGGTCGGCGTTCGCAATATCCGCTTTGAAAAATTCGTAACGCTCGCCATGTTCTTCGACCACGCCATCAAGGTTGGCGATGTTACCGGCATAAGTGAGCACATCGACATTAGTGACGTATGCAGGCTTGTAATGTTGCAAAATATACCGAATAAAGTTGCTCCCGATGAATCCGCAGCCACCGGTGACAAGGATGCGCATGGCAGCGCGTACTAGCAGCGCCGAGCGCAGCGCGCTAGCAGAATCTGCTCCCGCAACCGCGCGGGTCCGTCATTACTTCGAGCGGTGGAAGGGCCGTTTTGCGGGAACCGATTGGATCCCGTGGCTGATTCTCGCCCTGGCGGCGTTGCTGCGCTTTTTCCTGTTGGGGATCAAGCCGCCGCACTTCGACGAGGGCATCAACGGCTGGTTCGTCGATCAGGTGATGAAGAACGGGTTCTATCGCTACGACCCGACCAATTATCACGGCCCGCTTCACTTTTATGTTCTTCTGCTGTTCGAGAGTTTGTTTGGCCGCAACGTGTGGGCGCTGCGTTTGCCTGTCGTGCTGGTAAGCATTGCTTGTGTGTGGGTGGCGTTAAAGTTTGAGCCGCTCGTAGGAAAAAACGTCAGCCGAATCGCAGCGCTGGCGATGGCGGTCTCGCCCGGATTCGTCTTCTACGGCCGTTACGCCATTCACGAAGTATGGCTGCAATTCTTCTCGATGATGTTCATTTTGGGAATGCTCGGCTTGTGGCGACGCGGCACGCTGACATATTTGTGGTGCGCCGGCACGGGGTTAACCGGCATGATTCTCACAAAGGAGACTTACGCCATTCACGTCGTCTGCGCGATGGCTGCCATTCCAGTGCTGGCAGGTTTCAACTGGCTAAGCCGAGTTCCGGATGCCAAGCCGGCAAAGCAAACCTGGAGCTGGATCGATCTCGCCATAATCGTGATCGTAGGCGGATTTGCTTACGTCTTTTTCTATTCGGGAACTTTCTTTAACTGGAGCGGTGTCAAGGGTCTGTATCTGGCATTCAAGGCATGGAAGGAGACAGGGGTCGCCGGTCATGGCCATGAAAAGGCGTGGGACTACTGGCTGGGTTTGATGATGCCACACTTCGAAATCAAACGGACGGACTTTTTCGGTTACGAGCTGCCCATGCTCGCGGGCTTAATCCTGTCGTTCATCCTTGGCGTTGCCATCGTCTTTCGGTGCCAGTTTTGCCAGAAGTTTAACCTCAGTCTGCGTTATCTGGCGATCTACGGTGTGGGCAGCTTGGTTGCCTACAGCATAGTCAAATATAAGACGCCCTGGTGCATAATCAGTTTTGGGTGGCCGCTTCTGTTTGTCTTTGCCGCGGCGGTATTGCTCGTGCGCGCGAAAAATCTGCGCAAAGTTTACATTACGATAGGCGTCCTTCTGTGCATATCCCTCGGCTCAAGTATCTGGCTCAACTATTTCAAGTGTTCTTCGCCGGACGAGCCGTACGCGTACGTCCAGACGTACAACGACATGTTTAAATTGACGAAACCCCTTCTCACGTTAGCGAAACGGGACCCGTCCAACTATCACCTCACAGGACATCTGATTCGCTCCAGCGTGTATCCCCTTCCGTGGGTTTTGGGAGACTTTGATCGGGTCGGCTACTACGAAGGGGGAAATATGCCGGCGAATCTCGATGGTGATTTTCTGCTCGTGCAGCAGGACAAAATCAAAGACGTCGAATCGAAGTTGAAAGGCACCTATTACACTGACATGATGACGCTGCGGAATTATCAGGATCCGTCGAAGATCTTCTTCAGCGCAAACGTATTTAAGGAGTTGTTTCCGGGCAGACAACCAGAGTTTGTCGGCGGTGCACAGAAGCCGGCCCCCACTCCGGCACCTGCTAAAGCTCAATGAAGTCGGTCACGGCTGCAGTAACATTTGTTAATTTATCAGTTGTCTGCGGACTTCTGCTGGGACTGGCTGGAAGAGGCTTAACCACAATGAGCGCGGCTCTCGCTCTGATATGCGGCGTTGCATTTGCAGTCGCCGCTTTTCTTGGGACTCGCGACCCCGCGGTCCGAAAGAAAGCGGCGAATCCCCCAGCAGCAGAACAAAAACGCCGAAAAGTTTCTGAGTCAGAAGAGACGCAGAATGCAGGCATTACATCCGCACTTATGCGCTATCGTCATGTGTGGTTCTGGGCGGTCGCGATCTGCTTCACGATGTTTGCTGTGCGATCATTTTGCTGGCTGCTTTACATCGATAGCAGCGAACTAAAAATCCAATCTCCTAACAACCTCGGCGATCTCTCGCTTCATCTGACGCTAATCAAGAATTTTGCAAACGGCGTGGCGCTTTGGCCGGACAGTCCGATCTTCGTCTTTAGCACACTGCGATACCCGGCCGGAATCGATCTGTTCAACGCGCTGCTGTCGCTGGTTCACATCGACCTGCTAATCGGTTTGGTTTGGGTCGGGTTGGTCTCGTCGCTCGCGACGTTTTATGGGTTCTATCGCTGGGGCGGCACGTTTGCCGTTGCAGGTTTTCTGTTCAACGGCGGCATAGCAGGATTTCAATTCTTCAGGACCTTCAAGTTTTTGGATTACCAGGGCACAGCGGCGGATATCGCCCACAGGCAGATCGCGTGGAAAAGCATCGCGTTGTCCATGCTCGTGACGCAGCGTGGCTGGCTTTACGCGATCCCCGCTGGCTTGGTGCTGCTCTGGCATTGGCGCCAGAAATTCTTTAGCCAATCTTCTATAGCCGGGGGCGGTGATCCCGGCGAATCCGTAGGAGCTGCTGACGCCGGCGAACCCGTTGGAGCTGATGACTCTGGCCAGTCCGGCGCGGTGAACGCCCGCGCCTACAACAAAGGTCCCCTGCCCTGGTGGGTTGAGCTTTCGATTTACGCGTCAATGCCGTTGTTCCACCTGCATACCTTTATTGCGCTGACAATCGTGCTGATCGTAGGACTATTTTTCGAACGCGCAACGGAACTCAAATTCATCATCAATTCGCTGCGCAACGAAGGAATCAGCGGCATCGGTCGGCTGATTTCGCATCCGAAAATGTGGCCCGAAATTTTTCGCGAGGCGCCGATTCGCAGGCACGCCGCGGCCATGCTGATCGCCGCTTTCATCCCGGCAACGTTTTTTGTTTGGCTAACAACGGATCAATTTCACGCCGCATCGGTGCTCAAATGGCACCCGGGGTGGGCACAGGATTCAACCGAGTTGGGAGCGCCTTATTTCAAGCTTGGTCCGAAGGATTTTGGATCGTCCACGAGTTTTGGTTTGCTGTTACAGAAAACATGGAACGGCGTCATCGCGCCGTTTTTCCAATTTTGGCTGCCTAACTTCGGCTTATGGGTGCCGTTGGCACTGGGGCTTGTCGGGTTGTGCGGCTGGCGCATTTGGAAAGGCAAATGGCGTTGGGGCGACAAGCCCCCCGCGGATATCGCGTTCGTGTTCGCCGCGGTCGTGATTTTCGCTTTCGGCTATTTCGTCCAAACAGCGCCGTGGGATTGGGATAACCTCAAGCTCATGGTGTGGGGCTACTTTATGATTCTGCCTTTCTTGTGGAGCGACATCGTTGGGCGCTGGGCGTTCCCGGAACGGGCGGCAACATGTCTGCTGCTCTTCGGTTCGGGATTTATCACGTTACTCGGCGGGCTCTCGGCCGGACACCCCGGTTTTGGATTGATTGAGCGGGCCAGACTCGATCGCATCGGCACGGCACTCCGACCTTTACCGGTCGACGCCCGATTCGCCACATACCCGACCTACAATCATCCAGTTCTGCTGCAAGGCCGCAAAGTTGTGCTCGGCTATCCCGGCCACCTTTGGACGGAGGGATTTAATTACGGCGAAGCAGAGAATCAGCTGAAAGCCTTGATGAACGGCGCGGCAAACTGGCGCGACGCTGCCAAAGCGTTGGGCGTGCGCTATATCTTTTGGGGCCAGGACGAGCGAACCAATTACCAATCAAGCAGCCGCCCTTGGGAAGCGACGGCATTCCTAGTCGCGTCCGGCGACTGGGGCACAATTTACGATCTCGCGCAAGAGTCACCTTCGCATTGAGGCACCATGCCGGCTTCGGGAGTAGAGAACGCTCTCACCCGCCCGCGAGCTTTCGTCGCACCCGAAATGGATGCACGAGGAAAACAAAATACATCGCGCTCACAAAATCTGTCAGGCTCGAAGGAGGACTCGTTAAGCGCAGCGGGCCGCTGCGCAACGCGGCAAACACATTCTCGACCGTCAGCGCAGGCGGCATTGGCATACTCGTGTAGTGCCGGCCAAAGGCGTGCAGCCGATGCGCATCGGAAGTGGCGATCAATGGTTTGCCAAACCGGGTTGCGACTCGTCTTGCCCGGCGATTCGGATTGAATGGGCCAAAGTGAAAATGACAGAACTCAATCGCGTCAAAACAATCGATCTCTGCGAGCAGCCGCGATCCGATTGAGCCGCCAAAAATGTAGAACGGGTGCGGCGCGATCGTATAAATAGAATTGCCGCGGCGCGACCGAAGCCGTCGCAAATCATCGAAATTTCTCAGCTCCGCCATTTCTTCCGCGCTGACATTCAATACAATTACGTCTGCGCCCAGCAAACGCACTTCGGCCGCGGGAATCAGCAGAATGCCCAATTCCGCCGCATCGGCGAACACTTCCTTCCGATCAAACACTGCATCGTGCAGCGTAATCGCGAGGACGCGGAATCCGAGCGAGCGCGCCCGCTCCAATAATTGATGCGCTGAAAAATCCACGGCGTCTTTAGGATCATCCAGAGTGTGAATGTGCAGATCGATTTTGATCCAATCCTTCTCGTTCGTTGTACTCATGCTCCTGCTTGCCTCCCGTCGTAGCTGTGCGAAGGCGGGTGCTCAAAACCTAATCGCGAATCGGTAATATTTCATTCCACAGCAAAAACTGAAACGACCACTTGCCAGTCGTTCCCCTCTGCGGAAAGTTTCTCACTCTTGAACGCTCGGGTGGTGGAACTGGCAGACACGTACGTTTGAGGGGCGTATGCCGAAAGGCTTGCGGGTTCAAGTCCCGCCCCGAGCATTGGTCCGTTACGACTTGATCAGTTCGCGGGCTAATTGTACGAATCTGTAACGAACTGAGAGAGAACACCGTCCGATTCGCTCAATGACCAAGCCATCAACTTCCCTCAGGCAGCCACCGTGAGCGTCAGATCGTTGCCGTCGCCTCCGCAGCTGGCTTGATAGTTATTGCGACCGACGGCGAAGATTGAGCCGTCGGGCAGGTTGGCAAAAGTGCCGATGATTGGAAAGCCACCGGAGAGTGAATTTCATTTTGTGCGGTTTTACAGAGAGGACCGCTCGAAAGTAAAGCCAATTTACTTCCTCCCAGGCTCGTATCTGAGAACGCTATCATCCTCGGGGCAAACCGATGCGCCTGGTCCTGCAACCTAAGAGACTTGAAACCTTTATGACGGCACGACCGTCAGAGTGAGATCGTTCCCATCACCGCCGTGGTAACCGGCTTGGAAGAGTCATCGTGGCTGAATGTTCAGTTCAATCACGGCCGGGCTGTCGGGGAACTTTCCGTCAAGGAACAGCTTTAAGGTTTGTTCACAATCATTTTTGCCGTCGCCTTACTCATCTCAAGCTGGGCATTCGCTTTCTGGATTTGCGCGGCGTTCTCTTTTAACTGCGCTCTGAGCATCTCTATTTGTTGCTGTTGCTGCGTGATGGTTACTTGCAAGCTCTCAACTGTGCGATCGAGCATGGCTTGCTTGGCGGCGTCTGGAATGGCTTGGGGCTTACTGCCTTTGGGCGAAAATCCACCCGGAGCCGGTCCATCCATGGTGACCGTGCCCAATCTTCCATCGGAATCGACCATCACGGTCACTGCGGTCGCGGCGGAAACCGGTGCGCCGAAGATATTGTCGATAAAGCACCTGTCGCTCTCCTGGCCAAAAACACTGTGCACACCAGAGTGGTGGCCGACGATGACATTGTTATTGGCGGTCGTGATACTCTGCCCGGCCAGTCTGCCTACGCACACGTTATCGCTGGTGCTTACGGTGCTATTGAGCGCTAAATTACCGAGAGCCGTGTTATTCGTACCGTCGACGTTAAAC
>JBKOYE010000100.1:0-15338 GCA_046725275.1 Verrucomicrobiota bacterium | reverse complement strand
CGCCGCAGCAACGGATGGTTGAGATCGGACGCTTCTAGCCAAGAAATGTCCGTGGTGATTTGGAACAGGTTTTCAAGGATCGGCAGCGCACCGCCAACCAGAGTCGCCGTGACGATGCCGTTCCCGATGGCAAGCGCGCTTTGCACGGCGAGCATGGCCCAGTCATTAGCCGTCGGGTAGAACCAATTGATGGGTCCGATCAATCCGAACGTCAGCGACAAAAGCCAGATGGCGAGCCCGACACACAAGCCGGCGCGGATCAATTTGCTGCGCCGTCGCACCTGCAGTGTGAGAGAGACAGCTGTAAATCCGCTGATCAGACTGGTTATCAAGAGCGGGGCATCAATAGGACCAAACAACATGCTGCTCCACAGACTGACGAAGAATGCGGCGTAGAGGCCGTGTTGCCGTCCGAGTAACACGCTCAACACCAGCGGCGCAAAAGCATAAGGCGTGATCAGTCCGCCCATTTCCGGCCTCAGGAAGCGATAATTGCCGCTGTTGCAAACGATCAGCAATAATTTCGTGACGGCCAGCTGCACAAAAATTACGGTGAAGACAAGAAGAATTCGTGAGTTTTGCTCGAAGCTTTTTGGCTGGTTGATCCAAAGCTGCGTGATCGCCGTGGCCAGAACCAGGAGCGCAATGACGTAATTTTTTGTTGGCTCAGGTTGTTGGCCGCTAAAGACAAGAAACGCAAGCCCCCCAGCAAACAGCGCAAAGATGACTACTTTGACATACGACGAACTTTCGAAGTTGCGCATCAATTCACTGTGCATCCGGCGGCGTCGCTTCTTCCGGGAGGCGAGACCTCGCTTAACCAGGCGGCCGCGTTTGAGGAAATCCAACATACAACTTACTTCCGAGATTCGGGCGCGGGCGTGCGGTGCGCCTGATAAGCGCCGATGATGGCACGCACCAGTTCGTGCCGGACAACGTCGCGGTCGGTGAAATATACAGTGGCGATTCCGGGCACGCTTTTCAACGCCTGCAGCGCCTCGAGCACGCCGGAGCGTTTGTTTGCCGGCAAATCAATCTGTGTGACGTCACCGGTCACTACGCATTTGGAATTCAGACCGACGCGCGTTAGCAACATGAACATCTGTTCATTTGTAGTGTTTTGCGCCTCATCGAGGATGACAAAAGCGTTGTTCAAAGTGCGGCCGCGCATGTAAGCCAGCGGGGCTACCTCGATTGTTTGGCGCGCGATCGCTCGTTCCATTTCTTCCGGCTCAAGCATTTCCCGTAATGCATCATAAAGTGGGCGGAGATACGGAAGGATCTTTTGTTCCAAGTCACCGGGCAGAAAACCCAACGCTTCCCCGGCTTCCACCGCAGGTCGCGTCAAAATAATCCGCGCCACCTGCTCTTTTTTCAGAGCCGCCACCGCCATCGCGACTGCGAGATAAGTTTTGCCGGTGCCGGCCGGTCCAATTCCAAAAACAACATCATGCCTTTGAATCGCCTCGACGTATGCTCGCTGGTTCGCGCTTTTCGCTACGACCGGAGGCTTGCGCGAAGATGTTACGATTTTGCTCGAAACAATATCGCCGAGGCTCTCATCGCGTTCTTCGGTCACGGCCTTGAGTGTGTAATTGAATTCGTGTTTTTGAATGTCCACGCCTTGTTGCCGGGCCTGCTCAAGCTGCTGAAATACCTGCTGCGCCTTATCAACGCGATTCGGATCGCCCTCCAGTTTCACCCAGCCTTCGCGCGTCGTCACTTTCACTCCAAGCGAGTCCTCGAGGTTCTTCAAGAGCTTGATGTCATTAGCATAAAGCGACTGCAAGGCGCGTGGGCTCTCAAACTGCAAAGTCCGCGATTCGGTCATAATCGTGGCATATCGCCGCCACGAATCCTAAAGCTAGCGGAAACCATACACCAGCGCCCAATGCGTGCGTTCCTCTGGCGATTGCTCCACGCTCACGATAATAAAATAACTGCCAGTTGCCTTCGGGATAACGTGTGAAGCCGCGAAATGGCCTTTCTCCCAGCTGTCGGGTTCTTCCGCGAGCTTTCCGTCCGAATCATAAACGTGAACAGAAACCTTTGCCCGATCCACTTCTGTTCCCAACCAGAACCAGTATTCGTTTCCTTTAAACAACTGCTGTCGCACGGCTTTCTTTTCTCCAGAACCGAGATCGCCGCCCCAATAATCCTCGCGCACTTGGAAGCCTTGCTTCACATACGGTTCGGCGGCCTGAAGAGCGAAAGATTGAGCATCGTCAACCGAGGCGAAAATGGCCGGCAGCAGTGCGGTCACAGCGAGTAGCAGAAAACTCGCGCGCAAAAGAAACTTCACGAAACCGTTCATCGAAGGTCTAATCCCTGGTGACGATTCCCTGCCCAAGCCGCGTCGTGATATCGTTGACCTTTTTTACAGTTTCGGGGGGAATACGGCGATCACCGACATCGATCAAAGGTTTCACTTCGACCAGAGCATCCTGAATTTGATGGATAATTGGAAGATCAAACTCCGGCATTGCCTGAAGCCTTTTTTGAAAATACGAGAGAAGATCAGGCTGGTGTAGCAACTCCGCGCCGTCGCTGGAGAAATGTTCGTTCACGACCGAAGTCAAAACTTCTGTGCCACGCAGCCACCCGCCCAGGCTCACCAACTGCGATAGTTTTTCATCGTGCACTTCGTTCATCGCTTGTTGCACGCTATTTTGGGTACGATCCAATTCCCGCCGCACATTGTTCCAATTACGCTTGTCCGCTGCCTCGATAATCGCCTTCGCGTGCGGCGTGATCGAATTTCCGACGCCGATCCCTTTCGCCAGCGTCAGCACGCGCTGTCCAATGTCCTTCACAGTTTCTGCGTCCTCCGCCTGCACCGCGATGAAGCCGTCTGCGATCACCGTCCCGAGCAGAAGGGCAATACGCGGACGCTCGGTAAAGTTGGGTCCCTTGTCACTGCGGACATGTGCCCGCCAGTTTACTGTGCCTAGTTTGTTCAGCGCACCGAAGATTTCGTTCGGCAACGGCACCACAACGTCTTCCACAGTTGTGGACAGTTGTTTAATGTTGATGTGCTGCGGAACTTGAGCGGCGCTAGCGCAAAGGGCAAAACCGCAGAGCACGCCAACGGTTTTAAAATGTCTGATAAACGGCATCATTGGCAGTTTCGACTGTTGATTTCGGCTTCGTATGCAGGATTTAATGGAGCGAATCTTAACCGGAACTGCGACCGTACACAACTCATGCCAGCATCGATTTCATTCACCCGTCCAAATCGCAAACCCGGAGACGGTTTAAGACGGCAAACTGCAAAGTTCATATCTTTATGGATCTGAACCGACTGGAGCGGATTCTTGAGCATGCGGCTTCGAGACGGATCACTGTGATCGGCGACCTGATGCTGGACGAATTTGTCTGGGGAAAGGTCGGCCGCATCTCGCCGGAAGCGCCTGTGCCGGTTGTGGAGGTAACCGGTGAATCATTCTACCCCGGAGGCGCGGCCAACGTCGCTCGCAATCTGCGTGAATTTATCGATCACGTTTCTGTAATCGGAATGCTCGGCAAAGATCGCAGTGGCCGGCAACTCCGGGAACTATTGGCGGAACAAAATATCGACACGTCCAGCGCGATCGAGGATGAAAGCTTTTGCACGATAGTCAAAACCCGGATCATCGCGCTGCATCAGCAGGTAGTTCGTGTCGATCGCGAAAAGATCGTCGCCCCATCAGCAGCGCAGATTCCAAAGGTAATCGCTGCGGTTCGAAACAGTATTCGAGAAACCGACGCAATCATTTTTGAAGATTATGGTAAAGGGTTTGTAACGTCCGAATTAGTTGCCCAAATTGCAAACGAGGCACGCGTGGCTGGTAAGATAGTGGCGGCCGATCCCAATCCGCGACACTCCGTTGACTGGCGCGGCGTCACAGTTGTGAAACCAAACCGCACCGAAGCGTTCCTCGCGGCCGGCGTTCCCTGGCGTGACCCCGATGAAGCCCCGGCGAGGGATAATGACCTTCAGCGTGCCGGTGAAACGCTCCTGAAGAAATGGGAAACAAAATACGTCCTGGTCACGCTCGGCGACCACGGCATGATGCTTTTTCAGCAGAACGACGCGCCGCACTACATTCCAACAAAAGCGCGTCAGGTTTTCGACGTCTCCGGCGCGGGCGACACCGCGATTGCGTTATTCACTTTGGGGCTTGTCTGCGGCGCGACTGCCATTGAAGCGGCGGAGATTGCCAACCATGGAAGCGCCGTCGTTGTAAGCAAGCTTGGGACGGCAACGGTGACACGAAATGAACTCATCGCCAGTTTCCGAGAAGACAGCGAACATGAGTGATGCGTTGTTGCCAGCGGTGTTCATCGATCGCGACGACACAATCATGGAAGATTGCGGTTACTGTTCCGATCCGAAGGACGTGAAGATCTTTCCCGGCGTACCGGAGGCGCTGCGGCACCTGAAATCGAATGGGTTCAAACTCATCATCATCACGAACCAGAGCGGCATCGGCCGCGGGCTGTTTACACTCGAACAATATCGCGCTGTTGAAGCGGAGGTTTTGCGCCAGCTCGGGGATGGTTTGATCGACGCAACTTATTTTTGCCCAGATGTTCCCGGCCAACATTCCACCTATCGCAAGCCCGCGCCCGGCATGATCATCGAGGCCACGCGAGAACACCAAATCGATCTTTCCCGCTCGTTTCTAATCGGTGATAAGGAGATCGACGTCGAGTGCGCTCACAACGCAGGCGTGCGCGCCATCCGGGTGCGAACCGGATTTCAGCGCGACACAACGGGAAGCACGGCAGAGTGGGTCACGCATGATTTGCCCGCAGCCGTCGAAATTATCTTAAACAGAACGCCATGAAAGCATGGTCATCCCGAGCGCAGCGAGGGACCCACAGTCTTACTCATGGCACGCAAAGATTCACTGCGCATGAATAAGGCCGTTGGCATCATTCCGGCGCGCTGGAGTTCTACACGTTTTCCGGGAAAACCACTTCATCTAATTGCCGGTAAGCCGCTTCTGCATCATGTCCTGGAGCGGTGCCGGCAAGCAAGAAATCTCGACTTGGTGATCGTTGCCACCGACGACGTGCGCATCGCAGAGGCCGCTTTCAATTGGGGCGCCGAAGTCGCGCTGACTTCGCCCAAACACCGCAGCGGAACAGATCGCGTAGCAGAAGTCGCACGCAATGCGAAACAGTTCGCGTTTGTCGTTAACATCCAAGGCGACGAACCGTTGGTCGATCCGCAATTAATCGACAAGCTCATTAAAAAACTTCGCTCGGATCGCAGCATCGACATGGTCACTACCGCGCATCCGTTTGAAAATCCCGGCGAAGCATTTTCGCCCCACCAAGTAAAGGTCGTTGTGGATGAAAGCGGGCGCGCCCTCTATTTTTCCCGCGCTGCGATCCCCTTCCCGCGCAATCCGTCGGATATAAGGTATCTCCGTCATCAGGGCATCTACGGTTTTCGGCGCGACATGCTCCTGCGGTTTGTGCAATGGAAAGCGGGTCCGCTCGAGCGCGCCGAGTCACTGGAGCAATTGCGCGCATTGGAAAATGGCGTAAAGGTTCATGTGCTCATCACAGCGAAAGGTTCTCCTGGCATAGATACGCCGGCCGACGCAAAAGCGCTGGAGCAGAAGCTTGCTCGCGCAAAACGGAGGGTCACCCGATGAAATATATTTTCGTTACCGGCGGCGTTGTGAGTTCGTTAGGCAAAGGTCTGACTGCAGCCTCGCTCGGTACATTGCTCGAAGCGCGTCGCCTGCGCGTTGTCCTCCAAAAGTTTGATCCGTATCTCAACGTTGATCCCGGAACAATGAATCCGTTCCAGCACGGCGAGGTTTACGTTTTGAACGACGGGGCTGAGACAGATCTCGACCTTGGTCACTACGAGCGATTCACGAATTGTGTGCTCACGCGACACAACAATCTGACCAGCGGCCAGGTTTATGAGACAGTGATTCTGAAGGAACGCCGCGGCGATTATCTGGGCAAGACCGTGCAGGTAATCCCGCACGTCACCGACATTATCAAAGACCGCATTCGGAAACTTTCAGATGAAAGCAAATACGATATTGTGATCACAGAGATTGGAGGCACGACTGGAGACATTGAAGGTCTGCCGTTTCTCGAAGCGATTCGTCAATTCATTCTCGAAGTCGGGCCGGAAAATGTAGTGAACATGCACGTCACGCTCGTTCCCTACATCAAAGCCGCGCACGAATTGAAAACAAAACCGACGCAGCAAAGCGTAGCGAAGCTGCGCGAGATCGGGTTGCAACCGCAGGTGTTGATTTGCCGCACCGAAAAACCGCTCGATCGCGATTTGCGCCGGAAGCTATCGATGTTTTGCAGTGTTGCGGAAAAAGCGGTGATCGAGGAACGGGACGTCGAGCACACAATTTACGAAGTGCCTTTGACTCTCCACTCCGAGGGACTCGACCAGTTGGTCTGCGATCTGCTGCACCTCGAGACGCCTAAGCCTGATTTGAAAGACTGGCGAAAATTCGTTGAGCGCGTCGTCAGTCCGAGCAAACGCGTCAAGATCGCCGTGGTAGGCAAATACATGGACGTCCGCGACGCTTACAAGAGCATCTACGAATCGCTGACCCATGCCGCCGCGAGCGAAGACTGCGGAATCGATCTAAAACTCATTGATGCCGAATCCCTCGTGCATGGAGTGGATGGTCAGCTAAAGGATGTAGCCGGCGTCCTGGTTCCCGGCGGATTTGGCGCGCGCGGTATTGAAGGCAAAATCAACGCCGCGCGTTACGCACGCGAGCACAAGATTCCGTATCTCGGTCTCTGTCTCGGCATGCAAGTGGCCACGATTGAATTCGCAAGAAACGTTTGTGGAATCAAGGACGCCAATAGCACCGAGTTCGACAAGGACACTCCCGATCCGGTGATCTCACTCTTGGAAGAACAGCGGGACGTAGAAAACAAAGGCGCAAGCATGCGGCTGGGCACATGGCCAACAAACATTGCTACGGGCACGCTCGCCGAAAAAATCTACGGCGACACCGAAGTAACAGAGCGACACCGGCACCGGTATGAGTTCAACATCAAATACCGCGACCGAATGAATGCTAAAGGCTTTGTGATCTCAGGAACCTCGCCCGACGGCACGCTCGCCGAGTTGATCGAACTGCGCCATCACCCGTATTTTGTTGGCTGCCAGTATCACCCCGAATTTCAAACCAAACCAAACAAGCCGCACCCGCTCTTCAAAGGATTCATCGCAGCCGCTCTTGCGTCTCAAGCCTACGCCGAGAAACCGAGCGCGACGATCAAACAAGCGCCGATCAGCGTCTCAGACGAGGAGCTGGTTTTGCAACGTTGAACAAGACTTTTGCGGCGACGTTTTGGAGTGCGGCTGTGCTCCGCCGTTTTCCATCGCATGCAACCAGGAGGGTCGCAAAGCTTACCGATGCGATGCTCGCTCTAACCGGTCCATTATCGCCGCGCCCAGCTCGTGAAGAGGGACGCGTTCCGCAACGATGAGGTCGAGACCGAGTGCGTCGAGCTCGCGCAGGTGACGAAATAAATTCGCCGCAGCTTCGCGCAAATCTCCTCTGTCGCTCAGATCTCGAACCGCGGCATATCCTATGCAATCGGGCTTTTCGGATCGCGCTGCCGCGGCTCGAAAGTCGCCGCTCCATGCGAGCAGCCCAACGCGCTGCCCCTCCCGTGGAGAAAATGCTTCGGCGCTATCAATCAGACGCAATGGGGTCTTAGGCGCATAGTGCGACGGCAATTGGCCGGGCGAGACGACTTTTTGCGTCGGCGCCTTGCTGGCGACGTCTGCAAATGCCGATAGCTGTTCGGTTGTAATCGGACCACGTCGCAAGACCGCGATTCTACCGTCCCGAACAGCGACGATCGTCGACTCAATGCCGTGCTCTGTCGATCCGGCATCAATTATCAGCGGAATGCGTCCTTTGAGCTCAGCCAATACGTGCTGCGCTGTTGTCGGACTGACTCGGCCAAATCGATTTGCGCTCGGCGCAGCCAACGGCTCATCCAATTCGCGGACGATTTCAGCGAAAACAGGGTGTGCGCTGATTCGAACTGCGACGGTGTCAAGACCCGCGGTCACGATGTCAGGAACGATCTCACACTTCGGCAAGACAATCGTGAACGGGCCGGGCCAAAATTTGTCGGCCAATTTTAAAATCAATCGTCGATCAGGCGCCGGGAAATCGACAATTCTATCAAGCCACTCGCGATTCGGAAGATGAACAATCAGCGGATCGAATCGCGGCCGTTGCTTTGCTTCAAAGATTTTCGCGACTGCAATGGGATCAAGAGCGTCTGCAGCAAGTCCGTAAACAGTTTCGGTGGGAAGCGCGACAAGCTCGCCTTTTCGCAGCAGTTCAACCGCCGCAGCGCGGTCGGCTGAAATCACCGTTTTCACCTTGGCAGTTTTGCGGCCAACACCGCTTCGGACTGTTTTCTGCGAAACGTTTCTAACTTTCCGCGAATCGAGCCATCGGACGTGGCGAGAATCGCAGCCGCAAGGAGAGCGGCATTTTTCGCTCCGGCCTCGCCTATAGCCAAAGTCCCGACCGGAATCCCGCCCGGCATTTGCGCTGTGGACAAAAGGGAGTCGAGTCCCTGAAGCTTTGATTGAATTGGCACCCCTAGAACCGGCAGCCACGTGTGCGCCGCAATGACTCCCGCCAAATGCGCCGCACCGCCTGCGCCGGCAATGATCACTCGCAGGCCGCGATCGGCTGCGCTTCGCGCGAAATCTGCGGTCGCATCCGGTGTCCGGTGAGCAGATAGCACGCGCGCTTCGTTCGCCACGCCAAGTTCATCAAGCATTTCCACAGCATGCCGCATGATCTCCCAGTCCGATTTACTTCCCATTATGACGGCGACCAAAGGCTTCGATTCAGGCATGGGCAAATTGTAGGGTGTTTGATTCGTTTGCGCCAGCAAACTCGCCTTTCAGGCTTCCCATCTATGTCGCTCGGCGCTCGGCTCTATTCTCTGAAGCGCCAACTCCCCAAGCAATCTTCAATTAACACCGCTTCAGCGCGGTGACTGACGCGCTGCGCCTCTAAAGCCGTTTAAACGGCTTCTCTCCTTTTCCTCCTCAATGCACCTGGCTCAAGCCGGGTGTTAATGAGATATTGGGCTGTGAAGCACGCCAGCACATCGATCGTTCTCATTGGAATGATGGGCGCCGGCAAATCGTCCGTCGGACGGTGCCTGCAGCGGCGCACTGGTCTCGACATGTGTGACGCTGACGACATGGTGGCTTCAAAGTTCGGAATCTCGATTCCAGAAATTTTTTCCAGACATGGCGAGCAACGCTTTCGTGAAGCAGAGACGGAAGCGCTTTGTGGACTGGCAACAACGAAACAGGCAATTATCGTCACAGGCGGTGGGATTGTGTTGCGCAAAGAGAACGCCGAAATTTTAAAGCGGCTCGGTGTGATCGTATGGCTCGATGGCGACGAGGAAACGCTCTTCAAACGCGCGTCGCAGTCGCGCAATCGACCGTTATTGCACGATAACAATCCGAGAAAAAAGTTCGTGCAAATTCTACAGGCACGGCGGCCGCTCTACGCAAAGATTGCACATATCCGCGTCGATACGTCTATATTCACAGCCGAGGAAGTTGCTGTCGCAATTTTGAGTAAGCTTGGAATATCCAGCCAGAAGCCGGGATCAGTGATCCCGACTACAGCATGACGATTGAAATTTCGAGGGCAGAATTGAAGCAACGACTCGTCTGTTTCGCACACGACATTGGTTTCGATTCGTGTCGCATAGCGGGTTGCAGTACGCCAGCGCACGCCACTGAATTTCGCCAGTGGTTACGCCAGGGCGCGCACGGCGAAATGAATTACATGCAAAGGGGCGAGGAGAAACGTTGCGATCCGCGGACGGTTTTATCGGGAGCGAAGTCAGTCATTGTTCTGGCGCTAAACTATTTTCAAGGCGACACGGCCCACAGAGCCACGGCTACAAATAGATCTGGAAGAATCGCGCGATACGCTTGGGGCGAGGATTATCACGACCTAATTGCTAATAAGCTGAATAAAATCGACGAGTTTCTTCGCGGCTTTGGCGGGCAGCAAAAGTGTTATGTCGATACCGGCCCGGTATTAGAACGCGATCATGCCGCGCAATCCGGTATCGGCTGGCATGGCAAAAGCACGATGCTTATCGATAAGCGGCTCGGGACGTGGTTCTTTCTCGCCGAGGTGTTCACGACATTAGAATTGCCGGCGGATGAACCGGTTCCGAATCATTGCGGGACATGCGAGCGTTGCATCACGGCCTGCCCGACAGGTGCCATCACCGCTCCGCATCAGTTGGACGCGCGACGGTGCATTTCTTATCTGACCATCGAGCTCAAAGGTTCGATTCCGCTCGAGCTTCGTCCGCTCATCGGAGATCGGATTTTTGGCTGCGATGATTGTCTGGACGCCTGTCCATGGAACCGGTTCGCTCAGGAGTCGCGGCAAAGCGCGTTCTCTGCCAGTCGCTCAACGACTGGTATGTCGCTGCGGGAATATTTGGAGTTGAACGAGGATCAGTTCCGCGGGTTGTTCAGGAATTCCCCGATCAAGCGAATCAAGCGGCGCGGCTTTTTGCGAAATGTATGCATCGCGCTCGGCAACGTGGGCGACTTGTCCGACCTTCCAGCGCTCGAACGCGCGGCGGCGGACCCGGACCGACTGATTGCAGAACATGCGGAATGGGCAATCGAACAGATTAGCAACCGGCGAAAGCAGACGCAGGCGCAAATTGTTTGAATCCAAAATAGGCGCTGCTCGCATCTTATGATTGAGGGCCATGAACGTACGCGATTGGCGAAAGTCTAAAGAGAGATAATTTCACTCCGCATAAGCGAACCTGGCATGCATCAAGCCTTGACCACTCCCCCACTGGCCCGTGACGCCGTAAAAAAGCGACGGCTGCGTCGCAGACGCAGGATTATTTTCGGCTCAGCCGGGGCAGCCCTCCTTCTGATCATCGCGTTAATCGTCGCCGGCAAACGTGAAAAACCAATCCCGGTGACGACCGAGAAAGCCGTGCGCCGTACAATTCTGCAGACCGTCTCCGCCACCGGCAAGATACAGCCCGAAACGGAAGTGAAGATTTCACCGGAAGTGGCCGGCGAAATTATCGAGTTGCCGGTCGAGGATGGTATGCGGGTGAAAAAAGGCGACCTGCTTGTAAAGATTAAACCGGATTCGTACAAGGCGCTGCTCGAACAACAGGAAGCAGCGATCAGCGCTGCAAAGGCGACGAACCTTCAGCAAAAAGCGACGATGCTGAAGACAGAGCACGATTTCAAGCGAGCTCAAGATTTGTTCGAGAAAAAGCTGATTTCAGAGCAGGAATACAACGCAGCCGAAGCAGCCTATGACGTAGCGAAAAATACCTACGAAAGCTCGCTGCACGAAATCGAACGCGCCCAAGCCAGCTCGAGCCAGGCTCGCGATCAACTCTCGAAGACGACCATTTATTCGCCGATGGACGGAACCGTGACAGTTTTGAACAGTAAGCTGGGCGAACGGCTCGTCGCGACAAATCAATTTGCGGGAACCGAAGTGATGCGAGTGGCTGATCTCAGCCGTATGCAAGCAGTTGTGGACGTGAATGAGAATGATGTCGTGAACGTGAAGCTTGGGGACAAAGCAAACATCAAGATCGACGCCTACGGCGATCGCAAATTTAAAGGTGTCGTTCAGCAAATTGCGAATACGGGAAAAACGACCGGCGCTGGTACGCAGGAGGAAGTCACGAATTTCGAGGTAAAAATTCGCGTCGACGATCACGATGTGGCATTGCGTCCCGCTCTAAGCTGCACCGCCGATATCCAGACCAACATCATCGAGGACGCCGTCGCCGTGCCGATGCAAAGCGTGACGATTCGTACCGGGGACAGCAACCTCAGCCCGGAGGAAATCGAAAAACAGAAACAAAAAGTCGCCGCGCGCGACAAGGACGATAACAAGGCGGAGCTCAGCAATGACCGTCTCGAAAAGCACGCCCAGAAAGAAGAACGCGAAAAGCTGGCCAAGGTTGTCTTCGTCAAAAACGGCAACAAAGCGCACATGGTAAAGGTAACCACAGGGATTGCCGACGATTCCTACATGGAAATCAAAAGCGGCATCAAACCCGGTGATGAAGTCATCTCAGGCAGCTACAGCGCAATCAGCCGTAAATTAAAAGAAGGCGCCAAGGTCGCGTACGATAAGGAAGCGACGAAGTGACGAGTGACGCTCGATCGGCAGAGCCGACCATCATCGACATCGAGAACATCACGAAAGACTATGTGATGGGCGAGGAGATTGTTCACGCGCTGCGCGGCGTGTCGTTGCAAATCCGCAGCAACGAATATCTCGCAATCATGGGGCCCAGTGGCAGCGGCAAATCAACGTTGATGAACATGCTCGGCTGCCTCGATACGCCTAGTTCCGGACGCTACGAATTCAATGGACGCGACGTTTCCAGCATGACGGATGATGAGCTGGCGTGCATTCGCAATCGCGAGATCGGCTTTGTTTTTCAAACGTTCAATCTTCTTCCGCGCGCCGACAGCCTTCGGAACGTGGAGCTTCCGCTTGTTTACGCCGGGATTGACTCAGACACGCGTAGAGAGCGCGCCGCGCACGTGTTGCGGGAGGTTGGGCTCGGTGATCGTTTACATCACAAGCCTAACGAACTTTCCGGTGGCCAACGCCAGCGAGTCGCGATTGCGCGGGCTTTGGTAAACGATCCATCAATTATTTTGGCCGATGAACCGACGGGCAATCTTGATTCCAAGACCGGCGAAGAAATCATGGCGCTCTTCGAGAATCTTTATCAGCGCGGGCACACGATCATTCTCGTCACGCACGAAGCCGATATAGCCCATCACGCCCGGCGCACCGTCCGCTTGCGCGATGGCCTGATTGAAAGCGACGATGGCGGCTTCGATGGGCTGGGCCTGTTGCCAATCGAAGGTCCGCTTGAAGCCGATGTTACGGCTTTAAGATGAAACGCTTCGCCTACGAGTTGAGTGAAAGCTGGAAGATCGCTGTCGCGCAGATGCGTTCCAACAAGACGCGTTCAACTCTCACGGCGCTCGGCGTCATCATCGGTATCGTCGCCGTGACGCTCATGGGCACCGCCATCGCCGGAATCCAGGTTGGATTCGACAAAAGCATGGCCATTTTCGGCGACGATGTGCTGTATGTCTCACAGTGGCCATGGAAACCTGTCGATGATTGGTGGAACTATCGCGACCGTAAAAAGATCAAGACCGAGTATGCGGAGCCGATCAACCGCGTCATCGCTGCAACGCCCAATTCGAATCTCGTCATCGCGGTCCCGACTTCGAGCCTGCTCCGCAGCGTGAAATATGGCCAAAGCGAAGTCAGCAACGTTCTGATCAGAGGAACCGTTTCGGATTACCTCATCACTTCCACTTTCGACTTTAAGGAGGGCCGATTTTTCAACGATGTCGAATCCCGAGGCGGTGCCAACGTTTGCGTGATCGGCTACGATGTGGCCGACGCCCTGTTTCCTTCCGAGAGCCCGATCGAGAAATCGGTGCTGATTAATGGGCAACCTTTCAGAGTAGTCGGCGTCATCTCACGGCAGGGCACGTTTTTGGGATTATTCAGTCTAGATTCGATCGTCGTAATGCCACTGCCGGCGTTTAAAAAATATTTTAGCGCAAAAAGCGACTCCGACATTCTCGTGAAGGTGAAAGACAAAACGAGGCTTGCCGAAGCGAGGGACGAGCTGACCGGAATCATGCGGCGGGTGCGCGGTTTACCGGCGGAGAAAAAGGAAGACTTCAGCATCAACGAACAACAAGCTCTGAAAAGCACGCTGGATCCGATCAAGAACTCCATCGCCATTGCGGGGCTTTTTATTACTGGTCTTTCACTGTTTGTCGGCGCAATCGGGATAATGAATATCACGTTTGTAAGCGTGAAAGAGCGCACGCGCGAAATCGGAACGCGCAAAGCTCTGGGGGCGCGGAGACGCACCATTCTTCTTCAATTCCTGATCGAATCCACTTCGCTTTGTTTGCTCGGTGGATTCATTGGACTGGGAGTTGCGTACGTAATGTGCACCGGCATCGGGCAGGCGTTTCCCTCTTTTCCGATCCGGTTTTCGCTCGGCCTTGTCGTCGTAAGCATGGCCGTCTCAATTCTTACCGGTTTGTTCTCCGGTTTCGCTCCAGCCTGGTCAGCCTCCCGCCTCGATCCAGTGGCTGCCCTACGATACGAGTAAATGATTTAACCGCAGAGGACGCAGAGGACACAGAGACGTGAACAATTTAAATGAACTGACGGATGCGATCATTGGCGCTGCGATGGAAGTTCACCGTACCCTTGGGCCGGGACTGCTGGAATCGACATATGAAATGTGCCTCTCCCGTGAACTAGCAATCCGCGGAATTTCATTTGAACGGCAGGTCCCGATTCCTGTGGAATACAAAGGGGTGAAATTGGATTGCGGATATCGGGCGGACATTGTAGTTGATGGGGCGATCCTGGTTGAGATCAAAGCAATTGACGCGCTGCTGGCAATCCATGATGCCCAGTTGCTTAGTTACCTAAAGCTTGGCGGCTGGAAAATTGGACTTTTTATCAATTTCAACGTCGATCTGTTGAAAAACGGATTGCGGAGACGCGTCCTCGGGCTGGTTGAAGAAGTAACTCTGTGATCGTGCTCTGCGAGCTCTGCGTTCTCTGCGGTGAACTAAAATGCTCTTTAGCGAGATAGTTAAGATGGCTCTCGCGTCTCTGGGCGCGAACAAACTGCGCGCTGCGCTGACAATGATCGGCATCACAATCGGCGTTTTCTCGGTGATCTCGGTGATGACCGCCATCGGGGCGCTGCAGTCCTCCATCGAAAGCGGGATTAGTTTTCTCGGCTCGAACATTTTTCAGTTCGCCAAGTACCCGGCGAACGTGAACGTCAGCGGTGAGATCAAGAAAAAATATCAGAACCGTCGTAACGTTACGTATCGCGAGGCGCTGCATTACGCGAAGTTGATGGAAGGCCATGCGCGCGAGATCTGTCTGAAGAGTTTTGGTTACGAGGTGAAAGGGCAGGCTGTTTACAATGGCGTGAAGACAACGCCGAGCCTTCTCATCGTTGGGACAAACCGGAGTTTTCTTACCGCAAACGCTTATACTCTCGGTTACGGCCGGAACTTGAACGACGAAGACGTCGAACTTTCACGCAGGGTGATTGTCGTCGGCAAAATGATCGAGAAACGATTGTTCCCGCACGAAACGCCGATCGGCAAAGTGGTGAGAGTAAGCGGCCACACGTACACAATCGTCGGTGTGCTCGCGGAGAAAGGAACCTCCTTCGGCCAGAGCCAGGATGAC
>JBKOYE010000005.1:0-11970 GCA_046725275.1 Verrucomicrobiota bacterium | reverse complement strand
GTGCCGACGCCGCGAAAACCGAATTCGATTGCAATATTCGAATGTGCCGAACCACCGAAGACTTGGACGGCGAGAGTGGGTTGGACGCCACGGGCGCCCTTTTTCAAATACCTAATGTACTGTTCCTCGGCTTTGCAGACGCCGCCAAGTGCAGTGCCGAAGCTGACGCCGATGCGGTCCTGCGGATTTTCGCGCGAATACTCGATCCGCGCGTCTTCCAAAGCGAACTTTGCAGACACGACTGCGAATTGAGCGTAGCGATCCAGCCGCTTCAGGCGGTGCGGTGAAAAGTATTCTTCGGCATTCCATTCACTAATTTCGCCCGCGCATCGCACATGGAACACGCTCGGATCGAAGCTGCTGATGCTGTGGATCCCACTCTTTTCCGCCAGGATTGAGTTCCAGAAATTTTCAACGCCCGTGCCGATGCATGTGATTGGGCCAATACCGGTAATGACCGCGCGTCTTCGGGCGCGCGGTGCCGTAGTCTGTGACGTAGGCGGGCTCATGCTGTCACCTTGTCTGCCATTCCTTCCACGTGAGTTTTCATGCAGTGCAAGGTTTTGTTGGCGATGTTATGGATAAAAAAATCGCCGATGATCGGATCGACAATCGGCGCCAAAGCGGGAATGCGAAATCGCATATCGTGTGAAATCGTCACCAGCACGTCATCGGCCACGTCGGAAAATGTCCAGACCACGTGCATGCCTTTCGTCCAAGCCTTCAGATGAAGAAAACGAATTTCGAGCCGTTCGCGATCGATGATTTGCTCGGACGTCCACGAGATCGGAATACCGGAATGGCTAGCCGCCATCACGACGACGTTCCGATCGGCTCCGCGCTCCAGAAAACGAATGTATCGATAATGCGGGAGGATTTTCGGCCAAAGCTCCAGGTTTGCTGCTGTGTCGAAGATCGCTGTCTTCGGCGCGTGCATGAAAATGGAATTGGTCTTATGCATGAGCAGATTGAAACCGCGCAATCTTTCAATGTTGCGCGGCTTCTACCCAACACAGCATCCTTCCTCGAAAACCAGCTTGGTGAAAGAGGAAAATGATTACGTGGCAGCCAAGACCGCATCACAAATCTGATAATTACCGCATCCTCTCGTCAGGCGCTTATCACGCTGAGGGGCCCCGAACGGTCGCTGATTTAGAGCAACCGTTCGGGATGTTTCTACCGATTTGACCGGTCAACCACATTCGCGTTCGGCCGCATCTGCATCTTGCGCCAGTTGGGTCATATAGTCAAAGAACGCCTGCGACTGGCCAATGAAGAGCCCCATGTTGGTGAGGAATGTGAGAGCAGCCATGGCGGCGCCCTCCGTGTTCGTTGGTCGAATGATCGAAACAATGGGAAGGCTTCGATCGAGGAACGGACACGGCTCGGGCATGATCAGGGCCTTATCGAAAAGCTCGTTCTCCACCTCCAGATCGCGAAACGTTACTTCGACGCCCGTTACCGGATCGACGGCTCTTAGAGGAGGCGCATTACCCGCCACATCAGACCAAGTTTGGAAGTGCATGGTCTCGGTCGGGCCGATGCTCATCAGGATACGCAGCACTTCCACATTGGTGGCCCTCTGCGCGAGCTGCGGATAGAGGCTGTTGCCACCTTGTTCAATGGTTGGAAAGTGGAAAGCCGCCGTATTCGCTATCGCCTGCAGGAAATTGGGATCCTCTGTGTCAGCATCGGTCCTGGGAATGGCCGTATGCTGGTTCACACCCAAGGTCGGGACCGCCTGCCTGAAGACAAAGTTTGGATCAAGATCCGGGTTATGCTTGTCGTCGCGGTAGCGCGTCCACCAACTGGTGTCGATGGTAAGTTGCGTCAGGTTCGTGAGTCGATGTCCGATCAAGTCTTCGTTCACTCCGGTCGCGGTGCTGCCCATCAGAGTGCGGAACGCATCGAGATTCGCGGGAGTCGCTCCCCTGGCGACTAGATACGCGTTGAGGAACTGGTGATGCGTGATCTCATCATCGGTGTTGTCATGGATGTAGTCGCCCATTTCATCCTCAATAACCTCCAAGGCCTCCGTATAGTCTGGATTGCCACTGCCACCTGGGACTTCGTCATCCTGGATACCGCCGAGTTCGTTGTATTGGATCCAAAAGTCGGCCTCGAGTAGCTCCACGGCCGCTGGGAAGCGAAGTAGTGCCGCGTCTCCCGGTGAAAGAATGGCACCGGCCTTTGCGGTTCGGATGCTGCCCAACAGTCCCGCGCCGACGGTTCCTGCTCCCAAGGCGATCGTTTTACCCAGGAAGGAACGGCGGCTGATGAACCGTTTCCGGCGCTTATTTTTCTTCTCCAAGTTATCCTCTAGGGGGCGACTCTCGCTCCCACTAGAGCCATTCGCTGTCGGATTACTGATTGCTTTCATGCCCGTAGAATCGCAGCAAATAAACCTGCGGGCTCTATGGGAAAAGTAACACTTTTGTTACCAGGCGCGTGCCGCCACAGACGGAGTTAACGGCAAATGTAAATGGAGCCTACGGGATTCGAACCCGTGACCTCCTCAATGCCATTGAGGCGCTCTACCAACTGAGCTAAGACCCCGGCGAAGAATCTCAGACTCTAAATTTCAGATTACGGATTGCAACCTGAGAGAAATCTTCGGCCTGGGATGTCACACTGATCGTTTGCGACCGAAACCTTACGGCTGACCGATGTGGCCGAAGAACACGCCGTGCAGATCATTTCATCGCCGAATCGGCTTTAGTCGTTCCCAAACTCCGGGAGCGAGCAATGACCGGCGCGAGTTGGCAAGGCCGTTAAATCAAGTCGAACGCTGATGGAATTCATTCGTCGTTTTGTTGACGAGCAAATAATTTGCTGATTTGCTGAACAAGTTGAAGGGCGTTCCGGTCAAAAGTTGCAACTACAAGGCATTTATGATGTTAAATGCTCGGAGAGCTAAAATGAAACTAATCGAATTTTCGATCTTCTACGCAGTCGCAGCGGTCTTGCCAGCCATTCATAGTGCGTCTGGACAAGTAATCAACGCGACGGTGCAAACTGCTTCTACGAGGGTGGTGACCACTCGGAGCGCCCCAGCGGCCAAGCCGATTGCGAAGCCGGCATTTGCGCCCCAAGTCGCTCCTCGGGCAGCCGGTTTGAACGTTCAAAGGTTTAACTCGAGTCTGCCTCGCACGATCGCGCAGCCCCCAGCGAATCTGCAGCGCTCTTACTCGCCGATCGCGCCGACCTCGAGTTTGAATTTGGCCGCGTTAGGCAACCTGCGCGGTGGACCAGTGCAACAACCCATTACAGTTGATCCAGCGACACGCCAAACCGAATTGCGCACCTTGGCGGCAATGCGTCAAAGACGCGGCGTTGTTAGCCGCGAAGGAAACATTCTGGATCCAGCGACGCGTCAAAATGAATTGCATACATTAGCGGCAATGCGTGAACGCCGCGGCCTCGTGACCGGGCAATCGAACATGCCGGATGCAGCAACGCGCGACATTGAATTGCGCACGCTGGAGACAATGCGTGGAGGGCGCACTTTCGGGACTAACAATCAGACCCTCGCGACGATAAATCCTCAACGGCATGTCACAAACCGTGATCCAGAAGCGGGACAGCTCCAGAAGCGTGAATCACCCAAAGACACCCAGGGAAAAAAACGGCACAACAAAAAGGATCGTATCGGTTTTGACGAAGCGTTCCGCCGTCACTGGCACGAGTGGCATGACCGTAACTGGTGGCACAATAATTGTGAGACCATCGTTTTCGTAAATACCGGATATTATTTCCTGGACGGGAGCTACTGGTATCCAGCCTATGGTTACGATCCATTGCAGACCTATTACGACTACGATGGACCGATCTACACTTACAGTAATTTGCTCCCTGACGAAGTAATCGCCAACGTTCAGACCGCCTTGCAAGACGCAGGCTACTATTATGGTCCAATCACCGGCTCCCTGAGCGTCGATACGCGGGCGGCTATCGCGAATTTCCAGCGCGATTACGGCTTGCCAATCACGGGAGCAATCGATGAGCCGACAGTCGAAGCGTTGGGGTTATACCAGACCGACGACGCGACTAATTTTCAAACCGACCAGGGCTACTAGTCGAGTTGGGCTGGAGCGGACCCAAACCGCTTCGCAAAGACGAAGTTAGACGCCAAACTTGGAAATCTTGCATCGCCGGCTGCAGTGAGCGGTGCTAACGAAGCGGAAGCTCGAAGCGGCTGGCACTTCGCTGGCGCACCGCAATGGTAAACCGGCGCCGCCACTGGTGTCGGTCGCGCGCCAACGGCACTCTCGGATCGTCTCACAAGCGCGAATATAAAAGTTAAGGAATTCGGGCCGCCGCGAAATTTCGGATTCGCTTGATCGTCCCACCCGAAACGCTTTAAGAAAGCGGATCGATGGGCCATAGCAGTTTTCGAAACAACATGCCAGACCCGTTGTTGTCTGGGAAAGAATTGCCGACTTTCAAATTCGAATTGGAGAAGTCGAAAGGGAAAGTTCTCGGGAGCAGTTTTGGCAAAGAAGTAACTGTCGAGCAGTTGCCGATCTCGAAAGGAATCGCGGGCGTCTCGATGCAGCTTGAACCCGGCGTGATGCGCGAGTTGCATTGGCATGCGACCGCGGCCGAGTGGGCGTTCGTTATTAAGGGTCGTGTGCGCACGACTGTCATCAATCCGGCGGGGCAAACCGAGACCAACGATTTCGATTCAGGCGACATTTGGTATTTCCCGCGTGGCCACGCTCACGTGCTCGAATGCCTCGGGAATGAACCGACACATTTCATTCTGATTTTCGACAACGGTTATTTCTCCGAATTCGGCACGTTCAGCATCACCGATTGGATCGGCCACGCGTGCAAGTCGCTGCTGGCAAAAAATTTTGGTTTACCGGAGTCAGCGTTCGACGGTTTTCCAAACGAGGAGGTTTACTTCGCCCGCGGCGCGATTCCACCAGAACAAGCACCAGAAAATCTTCAGGGTCCGCGCGTTTCACCGCCGCAAACGCACAAATTTCGAATGCTTTCTGGAGCGCCGCACGGAGTGTTCAAAGGCGGCCGCGAATGGCGCGTCGATTCCACGCGCTTTCCAATTTCGACCACGATCACCGGCGTCATTCTCGATCTTGAACCCGGCGCACTTCGGGAGCTGCACTGGCATCCCAATGCTGACGAATGGCAATATGTCATCGGAGGCAAGATCAGCGTGACAATGTTTGGCGCGCACGGCCGTTTCCGGACGGAACTCCTGCACGAAGGAGACGTTGGTTACATCCCGCAGGGTTACGGGCATTCAATCGAGAACGTTGGCAGCGAGCCGAGCCGGATATTAATCGGATTTAACAATGGGATCTACGAGTCGATCGATCTTTCCTCCTGGGTTGCCGGCAATCCAGTAGACCTCCTCGCGACAAACTTTAACAAACCTGAATCATTAATTCGCATGTTCCCGCGCAGAGACGTGTTCATTGCACCAAGCGAATGAGTTTATGAAAACGAAAAGTTTTAGACGGTACACGTTCCTTTTGCCGTGTGTTCTGATCTCTGGTGACGCTGCGCATCTGCTCGGTGCGAACATGCGGAGCTTTAGCGAATCGGTGCGACGGAAAGCCGCGGTTGTCTATGTTGGCACCGTCAGGGAAGTGCGCGTGTTACAACGAACAAAGTTCGATATCAAGGCGAAAGCAGTTGTGGACATCACAGCGGTGATGCGAAGTCCAAAGAGCATTCCTCATCTGGCGACTGTCGAGTATTCAAGTTATGATGACAAAACCCCAATGCTGGAGGGCGGTCCTCAATATCAATTGCGACCCGGCGTTTCGGTGATTGTTTTTGCCAACTCGTTTGACGCCGGCATTCCGCCTGGCTATCTCGTGCATGGCAGCCGGGAAGAGATGCTGCAGCGGGTTGAAGCATTGCGCGATGCTCTTGGTAAGATGTCTCCCGACCAACTCAAGATGAACGAGGTTACGGAGGACGATCGCCGTGTTCAGATGAGCTTGTACGAAAAGCTTTCTGCTTATCTCCGCGCAGCCAAATAGGCCTTTTCGAACAGATGCCACAAGAAGAAACAAAACTTCGTGACGGAAGAATCGTGCGCAGCGAAACGCCGGTGAACCTCGAAATGCCGTTCTCGATGGTGGACAGCTTTCTTACGCCGACGCGATCGTTCTACGTTCGAACGCATTTTCCGATCCCGGCGATCGATCGCGACGCATGGTGGTTGTACGTAGAGGGAGAAGTGGAAAAACCATTCGCTATCAATTACGAACAACTGATGACGCTCGAGTCAGTGACGGCTCCGGTGACTTTAGAATGCGCAGGCAACAATCGGAATTTTCTCGAGCCAAAGGCCAAAGGCGTTCAATGGCGACTCGGTGCAGTCGGCACCGCGGAGTGGACCGGAGTGCCACTCTCGGTCTTGCTCGATCGAGCCACTCTCAAGCCGAACGCGTGCGAAGTAGTTCTGGAAGGATCCGACGGCGGCATGCTTGAGGATCCGAAGAGTCCGCCGGGCGAATTGAAGTTCGCGCGCAGCATTCCGCTGGAGAAAGCGCGTCGCGATGTGTTGTTGGCCTACAAGATGAATAGCGGCGACCTGCCGCCAGAGCACGGTTTTCCGGTGCGCGCGATCGTGCCCGGCTGGTACGCGATGGCCTCCGTAAAATGGCTCCAGCGGATCATCGTCACGGACCGTCCGTTTACCGGATATTATCAAACGATCGACTACGCATACTGGCAGAGGAGTGATTACGCCCACTGGCAGAGGGGGGAGGAGCTCGCGGAATTGACGCCGCTGACCGAGATGCAGGTGAAAGCGGAGATTGCACGCCCGGCGGAAGAAGAAATCGTGCCGGCGAATACCAGCGTCTGTGTGCGCGGAGCCGCGTGGGCGTGCGATGCAGAAATCACTAAAGTCGAGCTGAGCACGGACGGCGGTGCGACTTGGAATGAGACAAAGCTGCTTGGGGAATCGATAATAAACGCGTGGCGGCTTTGGCAATTTGATTGGCAGACGCCGTCGCAAGCGGGGAAACAAATGCTCATCGCGCGCGCGACGGATTCACTAGGCCGAACCCAGCCAGTGCATCGCGATCCCGATCGTGGCACCTACATGATCAATCATCTGTTGCCGATCGAAGTCGAAGTGAAGTGAACTGTAGCGACGCTCTCTGAGCGCCGAAATTCGCTTAAACGGCGGTTAGAGGCCGTCGCTACAGCACAAACGGTTGAACTCTAGTGCCCCTTCGCGTTAAGTCTCGGCGATGTCACTCGTTTTTAAAACAATTCAGACTGAAGGAATCGCTGAGCTTTCTTATCTCGTCGGCGACGATGACGAAGGAGTGGCGGCGGTCTTTGATCCGAGAGCTGATTGCGACGTTTATGTTGAAGCGGCGCGGCATGCCGGCGTCATTATCACGCACATTTTCGAAACACATATTCACGCCGATCTGATGAGCGGCTCGCGCGAACTTTGCGCGCGATTGGAAACGGCCAAGATTTACGCCAGCGGCGAGGGCGGCGCAGAGTACGGTTTCAACCCGGAGAAAATCAAAGATGGCGATCGATTTAAATTTGGCGAAGTGATTGTGACGGCTCGCCACACCCCAGGGCATACGCCTGAGCACATGTCGTATTTGCTGTCTGAGGCAGATCATCCTGATGAGCCGTGGGCGGTGCTCACGGGGGATTCGCTTTTTGTCTCTTCCGCAGGACGCCCCGACTTGTTAGGTGAGAAATTTACCAGGCAACTCGCCGAACAGCAATTCCACACGTTGCACGATTTCTACCTGAACCTTCCGGATCACGTGATGATTTATCCCAATCACGGCGCCGGCTCGCCCTGCGGCGCAGATATCGGCGCGCGGTTGAGCAGCACCATCGGATACGAAAGAAAGTTCAATAATTTTTTACAGTTCACTGACGCAAAAAGCTTCACCGATTTTGCAATTAAAACGGCGCCACCGGTACCCCGGTACTATCCGCTGATGAAAAAGGTGAATGCGGAAGGCCCGAAGGTGCTTGGAAGTCTTCCACGTGTTCGAGGTCTTTCTCCCCAGGCTTTCAAGGACGCGATCGAGAAAAAGGCTGCGGTTCTTGTTGATGTACGCAACATGCTCGCATTTGGCGGCGGTCACATTGCTGGCGCACTTAACATTGCCGGCACACCGATTCTCTCTATTTGGGCCGGCTGGCTGCTCGATCCAGAAAAGCCAATTCTTCTCGTGCTCGAGGAGGATGACGACCTCGAAAGAATCCTTCGTTTATTTGTTCGAACCGGATACACAAAATTCGCCGGTTATTTGATCGGCGGAATGAAAGCGTGGCACGCAGCAGGGTATCCGTTGGAAAGAATCGGGCAGATGAGCGTGCACGAGCTGAATGAGAGCAAGTCTTCGTTGCAGGTTGTCGATGTGCGTTCGCCCGGTGAATGGAAAAAGGGCCATGTTCCAGGCGCCCACCACATTTTTATCCCAGAGCTTGGCAACCGGGTGGGGGAGCTTGATCGTAAGAAACCCACGGCGGTTTATTGCGGCAGCGGTTATCGCGCCAGCATCGCCACGAGCATTTTGAAGCGGCAGGGCTTCAATGAGCTTTGGAATGTTCCCGGTAGTTGGGAAGCATGGAAGAAGGCGAAGCTGCCAGTCGAGGGAGCGGACGGCGAATGAACGGAACAACGGCGTTACCTCGGCGCTCATTCGGGGAGACGATGCGCGCGGACGTTTGGTGGATCCATCCGCTCCTCGTTTTTATCGGATTATCGATTTTCATCATCTACTCCACCTGGGCGGCATTTCAGGGAAAAGATTATTTCTTCGGCAATTACGTCTCGCCGTTTTATTCGCCTGAAATTTTTGGCGATTCGCGCCACAGCTGGTTTGGGACAAAACCTGCTTGGTGGCCAGCTTGGCTACTTTTCTCTCCAGCGCTGCTAGTTCTTTGGGCGCCCGCTGGCTTTCGTCTTACCTGTTATTACTACCGCGGTGCATACTACAAAGCCTTCTGGGCTGATCCGCCAGCCTGCACAGTTGGCGAGCCGCGTAAAAGCTACTGGGGGGAACGATCGTTCCCGCTCATCATGCAAAACGTGCATCGCTATTTTCTCTACCTGGCGCTGTTCTTTCTCGTCGTGCTCGCCATCGACGTTTGGAAGGCGCTCTGGTTTTCCGACGGATTCGGAATCGGCGTCGGCACGATTGTCCTCGCGATCAATGTTGTCTTACTCGGTGGCTACACAGTCGGGTGTCATTCGCTACGGCATTTAGCTGGTGGATTTCTCGATCAATTTTCTCGGTCACCAACATGCTATCGTGCTTATGCATGCGTAACCTGTTTCAACCGTCGCCACATGCTTTGGGCATGGCTGAGCCTGTTCTGGGTCGGTTTTGCCGATTTATACGTGCGACTTTGCGCGATGGGCATCTGGCACGATGTGCGGCTCATTTAGCCGCAGTTTGCTGTCACCATGCCTGATTACGAAACTGTCGAGCACGATGTTTTGGTCATTGGGGCCGGCGGCGCAGGCTTGCGCACGGCAATTGAAGCTTCCGCCGCTGGTGTCCGCGTCGGACTCGTTTGCAAATCGCTGTTAGGCAAAGCGCACACAGTGATGGCCGAGGGCGGCATCGCTGCGGCCCTGGCCAATGTCGATGAACGCGACAATTGGAAAGTGCATTTCGCAGATACCATGCGCGGCGGTCAGTACGTCAACCAATGGCGCATGGCTGAGCTGCATGCGAAGGAAGCACCTGATCGGGTACGCGAGCTTGAGGCCTGGGGCGCGGTTTTTGACCGCACAAAAGACGGCCGAATTCTGCAAAGACATTTCGGCGGCCATAAATATCCGCGACTCGCGCACGTGGGTGATCGCACTGGTTTGGAGATGATTCGCACATTGCAAGATCATGGCGTTCACCAGGGAATCGACGTTTACATGGAGCACACGATTCTTTCATTGCTCAAAGATGGCGACCGCGTGGTGGGCGCGTTCGGATATGAGCGCGAACGCGGACGTTTTAAGATTTTCCGTGCAAAGGCAGTTGTGCTAGCCACAGGCGGTATCGGTCGCGCCTACAAAATTACCAGTAACAGCTGGGAATACACAGGCGATGGACATGCGCTCGCGTACGAGGCCGGGGCAGAACTCATCGACATGGAGTTCATTCAATTTCACCCGACGGGAATGGTCTGGCCGCCGAGCGTGATGGGAATTCTTGTTACCGAAGGCGTACGCGGTGAAGGGGGGATTCTTACAAACGCCGACGGCAAACGTTTCATGTTCGAGGCAATCCCAGAAAACTACCGACATCAGACCGCGGACAGCGAAGAGGAAGGCTGGCGCTATTGCCAGGGACACAAGGATGCACGCCGCCCACCCGAATTGCTAACACGTGACCACGTTTCGCGTTGCATAGTGCGCGAGATCAAAGAGGGCAGGGGAAGCCCGCACGGCGGCGTGTTTCTCGACATCGCGTGGATCAAACAAAAAATTCCAAATGCGGCGGAACACATCAAACGCAAGCTACCGAGCATGCATCACCAATTCAAACAACTCGCCGATATCGACATCACAGAACAACCGATGGAGGTCGGACCAACCACACATTACATCATGGGTGGCGTGCGTGTTGATCCTGATACACAAATGTCGCGATTGCCTGGCCTGTTTGCTGCCGGCGAATGCGCAGCCGGTATCAACGGCGCGAATCGCCTCGGCGGCAATTCGCTGTCGGATCTTTTGGTTTTCGGTAAGAGGGCCGGCGAATTCGCGGCGAAATTCGCTAGAGAAAATCAGCCGGGAAGAATCGATAATGGGAAAATCGACAGAGTTGCCCGCGAAGCGTTAGCTCCCTTCGAACGGAGCGGTGGTGAGAATCCTTATACCATCCAGAAGGATTTGCAGGAAACGATGCAGGATTTGGTTGGAATTGTTCGCGCCGAAACTGAAATGCGCGAAGCGCTCGAGAAGATTGGCAATCTGAAAACGCGCTCGGAAAAAACCTGGATTAGCGGTAATCGAGAATACAATCCTGGCTGGCACACGTCGCTCGATTTGAAAAATCTGCTGTTGGTTTCTGAGGCAATCACACTCGCCGCACTGGAGCGCAAAGAAAGTCGCGGGGCACAATTTCGCGAAGATTACCCCAACAAAGAGGAAAGGTTTTCGAAAGTAAACACGATCGTAACCGGAGCCGCGGATGGCTCGATGCAAATTCGCTTGGAGCCATTGCCAGAAATGCCGGATTATTTGAAACAGGTAGTCGAGGAGAATCGGTGAGCAAAGAGTTAAAAAGTTGAAGGGTTAACAAGTTGAAAAGGAGGTACGAGGAGCACCAAGAAAATGAGCCGCCGTTTCGAACATTCGAGGATCTGGAAGTTTACAAGAAGGCCCGCCAATTTCGAAAGAGCATGTACGGCGTTACAAGAAAATTGTCCGACTTCGAAAAATATGAACTGTCCAGCCAAATTCGCCGTGCTTCCGTTTCTCTGACGAACAACATCGCGGAGGGCCATGGTCGCTATCATTATTTGGAACAGCTGAAGTTTTTGTTCCAGGCACGCGGCTCGCTTCAAGAACTGATCGATGATCTAAATGTCTGCGAGGACGAACAGTATTTCTCCAAGTCAGAAGTTGTCGACTTGAAAAACCAAGCGAAAGAAGTGCAGCGCCTGATTAGTGGGATACGCGCGCTATCTGCGGGATCGCAAGTTCGGTTCACCTTTGAGGGTTAGTGAACATGCCGACTAAGAGGAATTTCTCAGTGAGATCGATTTACATTTTAACAATTCAACCATTTAACCTTTCAACTGTTTGAAAACAGCTGTTTTCAAGATCTGGCGCGGTGACGCGAAGACGGGCGTATTTCGCGATTATGCGACCGAATGTACCGAAGGCATGGTCGTTCTTGACGCAGTGCATCAAATTCAGGCGACGCAAGCACGTGATCTGGCCTGTCGATGGAATTGCAAGGCCGGCAAGTGCGGGTCGTGTTCAGC
>JBKOYE010000199.1:0-12827 GCA_046725275.1 Verrucomicrobiota bacterium | reverse complement strand
GCGCATTACGATCCCGTTTGGACCGGCATGCTGGTTCCAGACGTACATGCCGGGTTGACGCCATTCAGGCACATCTTGCCTCGCGAGCAAGACTTGCAACGGATTCGAGGACTGACTCGCAAGGCTTTTATTACCGCGCCTCGACGCGTTGGCCGTTTTCGCACTCGGAATCCGACTGTTGACCGGATTATTCGGGGGATGGCACGTGCGGTTTGGACTTATCCTGCCAATTTCGGACAAGTAAGATGTCGATGTGGCATTTCTTCGAAGGGCAGTTGGCGCTACGAGCTATTCGGAAACGCTGCACCAGCATGATACGCTTCGCGGCGCGTGGGAAGCCTGCGAATTTAGCATCTAATAATCCGATGACGTTTGCGCTGAAGACTTCTTATTTGATGAGCGCTGCCCTCAGAAAACGACTTAGAAGACATCACGCGCAACAAGTTCGCGCGTGAATTCAGCATATTTGATAGATGAGCCGGCAGTCAGATTCGAACCGACGAGCTGCTGATTACAAATCAGCTGCTCTACCAGCTGAGCTATGCCGGCAAACGAAGAACTAACGGTAAAACGAAGCAGAAGAAACGGTCTGTCCGTTTCATCAATCATCTCTCGGTTGATTCGCTGTAGTTTATTTCATCGGTCTCTCCAGGTTCATGACTACAGCGACGACACAAACCACGCCGCAGCTCGTACGCGCGCTCAAACTGCGCGATCTGGTCCTGTTCAATCTGGTCGCGGTGCTGGGTCTCCGGCATCTTGGGACAACGGCGAAGTTCGGTCCCGGGTCGTTGTTGATGTGGTTGATCGCCGCCGTGTTTTTCTTCATCCCGCAGGGATTGGCCGTGATCGAGCTGTCATCGCGGTTTCCGAAAGAGGGCGGCATCTATTTCTGGACGAAACACGCGTTGGGCGAAGGTCATGGGTTTTTGTGCGGCTGGTGTTACTGGATCAATAACGTCCTCTATTACCCGAACCTGCTGATTTCTGCGGCGGTCATCGCGACCTTTATGTTCGGGAAAAGTGGGAGCGGTTTGAATGACAGTTGGGCCTATGTCCTGCCGGTGACGCTCGGCGCGCTGTGGATCGCCGTCCTGATAAACATCGTCGGCCTGGGCGCAGGCAAATGGTTGCAAAACGCGGGCGGTATCGGCACGTACATCCCCGGGCTCATTCTAATCTTGCTCGGTGTTTACGGCGCAATGACCGCTCCTCCCGCCAATGAACTCAGCGCGGCAACTTTGAAGCCTGATCTGAGCAACCTTCCGGCGTTGAACCTGCTGGCCTCGATCGCGTTCGCGTTCGCTGGGCTCGAGTTGGCCTCGACAATGGCTGACGAGGTCGAAAATCCACGGCGCAATCTCCCTCGCTCGATCTTTATCTCCGCGCCACTGATCGCCGTCGCCTATATTATCGGAACAGCCGCAGTGCTGTGGCACCTGCCGAACAAGGATGTCAACGTAGTCTCAGGCTTTCTACAAGCGATCAAGACCGGCGCCGATCATTTTTCCCCGACGCTGTGGTGGCTCGCTCCGCTCTGCGCGGCGCTTTACACCATCGGTAATCTCGGCAGCCTGGGCGCATGGCTGATCGGACCTGCCCGCGTTGCGTTTGTGATCGGGCTGGACCGGTATTTCCCGAAGCCTTTCGGAGCTGTGCATCCGCGCTGGCATACGCCATATGTCGCGATCCTCGTTCAGGCAGTGCTCGCGACGATATTTCTGTTGCTCGCGGTGGTCGGCAAGGGCACGAACGTCGAAGACGTTTATCTGATCCTGCTCGACACACAGATCCTAATTTACTTCATCCCCTACCTTTATTTGTTCATCGTCTTCTTGATTCATCGCCGACGCAGCGAGAACGCCAGTGCAGTCGTGCTCGCGCCCGGCGGATGGATTGGCGGATGGCTCACCGGCTTGAGCGGTATGATTGTCACCTTGTTTGCGATGATTATCGCGACAATCCCTCCGCCGGATATGGGAAGCTCTCTGCTGTTTCGGTTGAAGGTCATTGGCGGGGCGCTCGGATTCATTCTGATCGGCGGATTGATCTACTGGCGCGCTCGTTTCAAGACGAAATAGAACGAAAATTTCGAATTGGCGGTCTGCAGCAGGTCTGCGTTCAGTTGAGTGTCAGCTCGGCATAAGAGCAATCGCAAATCGGCAATCGCAAATTGAATGAGCCGGCAGTCGGATTCGAACCGACGACCTGCTGATTACAAATCAGCTGCTCTACCAGCTGAGCTATGCCGGCGAAAATGCCGCGCAAATTAACGCACCGCGCCGATTGAAACAAGTTGCGGATCCTCTAGACGGGAACGCGCCGTGACCCACAGCGGTTCGGACGTTTGTAAATTCTTGATAAGCGGTGCCGAGATGAACGAAGTTACGGCGCAAGTCCGTGCATCTTGTGATCTTGGCGCAAATCTTCCAGTCGGTCCGTCTACCAACTTTGATTGTCTCTAAGCTGGCCGCGGCACTGGGGTTGGGCGCGGCCTCGGTGTCGGTGCAAGCCTTGGCGTCGGTGTCGGTCTTGGCGTCGCGGTTGGTGTCGGCGTGAACGTAGCCGTGACTGTAGGCGTCGGTGTTGGCGTAGCTGTGGCCGTCACAGTTGCCGTCGCCGTCGCTGTCGCTGTCGGTGTGACTGTGGCAGTGGGCGTGGCGGTAGGTGTCGGCGTCAATGTTGGCGTCGGCGTCGGACTCGTTGTGCTGTAAACATCGAAGCTGTGGCTGCCGTAAATGTTCCCGTAATCGAGCACAAAATAACCATCAGTGAATGCGCCGGGGCTGTCGTAGGCTGTATTCAGATCTCCCCGCGAGCCACTGAAGGCTCGCAACAATTGCAGCGTGACCAGATCGTAAGCGAACACCTGGCTCGTGCCGATGATCCAAAGAACATTGTTCGTCAATGCTGGCGTAACCCCATTCGCGAAGGAACCGGGAATCGACCGAAGCGTTGTCCCGGTGGCAGGGTCTAGCTCCCAGATCACGGTGTTCCCCGCGGAATAGACGTTGCCGGTTGGGCCGATCGCCACCGAGCCGCCGTAGCCAACACCGTCGCCGGTGCGTTGCCACAACAACGTAATATGGGCGTTATCAGTGTAGTGGTAGGCCGAGAGCGTCGGCGTTGGGTCGTTATAATCTTCGAGCACGTAGAACTGCTGGCGGGCTGTGTCGTAGGCAACCGTGGTGCCACCGCCGCCAGAAATCCCGCCCGACCAGAAGTGATTCGCCGCGCCAGTCGCTTGATCGAAAGCATAATATTGACCTGGCCCCGCTAGGACAATCGAGCTGCCGATGACGGTTGGAATCGATTGGCCGCCGAAGCTGCCAGTTTGCGTCCAAAGCACCGACCCGCTCACCGGCCCGAGCGAGACAGCGCTCACTTGTGAGCCATCAGCCACAAATGCGGTCACGTTTCCGCTGATTTGATCTTGGACAACCGTAGGCATCATCGAGACCAGCCCTTCCGGAATTGCTACCGTGTAGCGAAGTGTACCTGTTATTGCATCCAGCACATAGAGCGGTGAATTGAGCGGTGAACTGGAAATAGTGGATCCCACAAACGTAACAAACCCGCCGCCAACGCCTGGCTGCGACGGGAACACAAAGTTGCCAGTGTAACTCCAGTTAATTGCACCAGTCGAAAGATCGAATGAGCTAACCGTGGTCTGCGATCCACCGATCCCTTGCTGGTTTTGCATGGCGTAGATGTTATTTCCAACAATGACCGGAGTGGAATATCCAGTGGGCGACGAAGGCGCTGTCCACGCCAGCGAAAGCGCCTGCGGATTAACGAACGCGCTCGAATCGCCCGTGTGCCAAACATCATGCTGATAATATGGCCAATCGTCCGCTGCCACCGATCGCACGAACAGAATTGCCCCAGCAGCAGCGATTACCCGAACCCGAACCAGCCCGCGCATATCGGGCGAGGTGTAGCGGTTTCAATCCAATTTTGTCAAGACATCTAGCGCCATCTTCAAATCCTTGCGGGGTTTCCTTTGCCGCAGAGGAAATGAAAGCCGAGGTTCCGCGGCCCGCCTTATGGCGGCAGGAATGACCCTGTGTTCTGTTTCACATCCGATGAACACCTCCGCTTTACGCGCGCGGCGCGCAGCCAGCTCGCCCCGAGGAACACAATCAGGCAGGCCCCGCCCATCACCCAGCGAACGTCCGGAATAACCACCTGTCCCGCCGCGGGCACAAGTACGATCTCGAGCGCCGCGACCTTGGAAGGCGCGAACTTGAGCCACTGCGGATCGCTCAATAGCTCGAAGAACGCGCGGCGGCTCGGATAGCGCACAACGAGAATGCGGTCCAAGTCGTCGATCGCGGGATCGAAGCCGTCGAGGTTACTGTGCGCCTTGCCGTCTGTGCGTACCTCCATTGTCTCGCCTCCGAACAGCGGATATGCGCCGAGGCGGAACAGGATCGGCATCACAGCCTTCTCGTAAGTCGCGTTTGCTTCCGCAGGTGTGCCGCGGACGCCTTCCATCCCGGGGCCGCGCTTGAGTTCCGGGTAATAACGCATCGCATTCAGCATGTAGACAGGCCGGCCGTCGTCCGCGAGGCCGAAGGCGCGCATGCGCGCGAGGAACGCCGCCTGCTCGCCGGGGTCTCCGGGCAGTTTGCCCTCCATCCGGTGGAGGTAGGCGTCTATCTCCGCGGAGCTTAGCTTTTGGAGATCGCCTGGGGTCTGCCAGATCCAAAAGGCGACGAACAGCGCCGCCAGCACTGCGCCAAGAACCCATTCGAAGCGATGTGTTTTCAACGGATCTCTCCTCGCTCAACGCAAGAGCTGCAGCAACAGCGAATTCAGCTTCTCAGGGGCTGTCAACTGCAGCCAATGATTGGCGCCGTCGATTCGGACGTAGCGGAAACCGGCGTCGCAGTAGCGCTCCGACGCGCGCATCTGATCCTCAGTAAGGAAGACATCACCGTCGCTCCAGATACCGACTACGGGAACCTTCACACGCCGGAACGCCTCGCGGGGCATCAGCCGCAGGTTCGCCCGGTAGTAATTGAACCCCGCCGTGAGTCGCCCGGGACGCGACAGTCGCGCCCTGATGTGCTGAAACTCAGCCGGGTAATGAAGCACTAACCTAAACAGCCACCAGTCGAAGCGCGTGACGAGGAACTCGATCAGTCCGCGCAGCTGGATGCCGAACACGTAATGGCCCTTGAGCTTCTGGGCGACGCCGCCCCTCACGTAGGCGGCCGGATGCCCAACCGACATTGCTATGTAGCGGTCCACGCGCTCCGGATGCGCCATGGCGAGGCACCAGGCCTGCAGCGCCCCCCAGTCGTGGCCGACGAGCCGCACCTTCGCGATCCCGAGCGCATCGAGCAACGCAACCAAGTCGGCCACGAGCTTGTCGATCGTGTAGTCGCGCTCGCGCGGCTTGATCTCGCTCTCGCCGCAACCGCGCGTGTCGAGCGCAATCACGCGATAGCCGGCGTCGACGAGCGCCGGAATCTGGTTGCGCCAGACCGTGTGGTCGTCGGGGAAGCCGTGCACGAGCAACACATCGGGACCCTCGCCTTGGACGACGACGTTGAGTTCGACATCGTTGACCCGCATCCGGCGCCTATTGATTGTCATGTCGCCTCCAGTCGTGACCAGATCACGGCGTCGGTCCAGCGATTTAACAGACGGGTCCGTTGAGCCTATTCCTTTTAGGCAACTGAATGAGAGTTACAACGTTAAAACGGGAGCGGCAGAAAGCCACAGCAACCTTCGATTTTGCGCGAACCTTGGTCAGAGCTGTCTGATTACTCCCGGGCGCGTGAGTACGCGGAAAGCGGGTCTGCCGTTTCCAAATTCTTGATGACGGTGCTCAGATACACCGATTCGGGATAGAACGCTTTGTATTTGGTGATCTCCGCCCGATTCAAAACCTTGAAGCCGTAGCGTTCGAACATTTTTTCGCCGCGACGGCTCTCGAAGGTGATGATCTGGCCGCAAACGCGTTTTTCGCCGGAACGATAGAGATAACTCAGATATGCACTCATTAGAGCGCGTGTGGTGGAAACTTTTCGCGCCTCCGGGAGGAGATTGATATGAAAATGCGGGACGTGCCGCGGCCGCGCGGGGACTTCCCGCCAGCCGTACGCGAGTATCCAGCGAATGAAACGGCGCGAGCCCTGGTTGTATCTGAAGTAGCGGGTCAGCGCGCGAAAGAATAGCCAAACGTTTTGATAAAGTGCGTAGAGCTGATTTTGGAGCGGCTTGCGCGAGCCGAGCAGGTATCCGCAAATTTGGCCGTCCACCTCCAGAAGAAAACAGGACTCCGGTTCGTGATCGGTGTAATAGGTGGTCAGAAAATCAGCAAACAACTCACGGTCTTGATAGACCGGGTCGATCGGCTCGCCGAGGAATCCCGTCTCGCAGCAGAGCTTTCTTACCGCTTCGCGATCTGATGTGCGATAGCCACGAATGAGAAACGGCTGATAGTCATCGGTCAGCATTTAAGATCGGCGGTATTTTGAGCGAAGCTCGCGATAAATGCAAAACAGTTCGTCAAACACGCGCGGCCAGCTATACAGACTGCGCGCAACGCGTGCAGCGTTCCTGCCCAAAACGGACAATTTCCTGTCGCTGCACTCTTCGATCGCGTTCGCCAGCGCGTCCGGGCTGTTTTCGACCGCCCACGATTCCTGATCATGACAAATCACGTTGTCCATGTAGCTACCGCGAATTCCCACCACGGGCGTCCCGCATGCCTGGCATTCCAGGGCGGCAAGTCCAAATGTTTCCTGAACACCGGGATGAACGAAAAGATCGGCTGCGCGATAGAAACCGGCGAGTTCGCAAGGATCGGCGCAGTAGCGAATCCATGAAAGATTCTTCGTTCGCATTTGCAGTTTCCGGAGTTGCGTCCGTTCTGGACCATCGCCGATCACGAGCAAATGAAATTCATTTGGCCGGCGTCGTTGCAAAGTGTTGAAGGCGCGAAGCAAAGTCGCTGTGTTCTTCTCTTTCGCTAGGCGGCCGACGTAAAGAAGGAGGTTCTGATCTGACTTAACGCCCAGCGAGCGGTATATCGCTTCGGTTCCGGATCCGTCGGGACGGAAGATTTCTGTGTTAACACCGAGGCTAAGCACACGCACGTTGTGCACCCCCCAGTCACGCAACACGCCGCCCAACCGCTCTGATGCGACGACGGTGGCGGCATGCTGATTGTAGAGTTTGCGAACGTACGCGCGGGAAAGCTTCATCACCCGACGTGTCGCCCTTTTCCCAAGGAGCATTGCGCTCTTTCGCACGTACGCTTCTGGAAAATGCGAGTGGTAAAAACCGATTACCGGTACGCGTAGCGCGCGCCCGACCTTTAATGCTTTCCAGCCGAGCTGATAGGGATCAGCGGACTCGATTACGTCCGGCCGTTCCCGTTCCAAAATTTCTCCTACTGCGTGAAGATTCAACAACGCGCGGTATTGCGCCGTCCGCGACACAAGAGGCGAACGAATCGTGTAAACACGCGAGCGGCCGTTTGCTTTCAGCTTCGTCTTCGAGCCAGGAACAATAAGAACATGTTCGTCCCGGTGTGCGTGCCTCTCGATGTAACCGATCTTCTCGTGAAGATATCGCTTCACTCCACCGCTTCGCGGCGAATAGAACTGGGTGAGGTCGCAGATCTTCATGGAATTGCCGATTGCCGATTGCCGATTGCCGATTTGCGCGAAGCGGCCATGATCGCGACCAGTTCCCCAGCCTCGTTTAGTAAAGGTTCTATCTGTGATTGCCCACAGACATCTGTGTCAACGATCAATTCGAGCCAAAACGCTGTTTCGTCTGCTTCTTCCTCGACCACGCCGATTTTCGCAATGAATTCAGCCCTAGAACGGGCGCGACATGCGGCGCGGTAATTAGCGGCGACCGAAGTGGCGCTGCGCATGATTTGATTTGCGATTGCGCGGCCCTTTACCGTATTAGGCAAAGCATCTACGAGCCGCGTTACTCGTACCGCAAAACTCTTTGTGCGCTGTTTGAGTTCCTCGGTTGTCATGCTAAAGCCGATCTAAATCGGCACTCGGCAGTCGGCAATCGGAAATCAGCCTTCTAGCTCGCTGAGATATTTCTCGGCGTCCATCGCCGCGGCGCACCCTGATCCGGCTGCGGTCACCGCCTGTTTGTAAATCCGATCTGCAACATCGCCTGCCACGAACACGCCGGGGTGTTTGCTTTCCACCAGATTTTTCGTGATCAAATACCCATCGCCATCCATGTCGAGTTTCCCTCGGTATGGCTGACTGTTGGGGTCGTGGCCAATCGCTATGAAAACACACGCGACTTCCAGCTCGCGTTCCTCATTTGTCTTCACATTGCGCAAACGCACGGCGCGCATCTCGCCTTTCTCATCGGCAAGGTATTGTGTCACGACCGTGTCCCAGATCGCCTCGATCTTCTTGTTCGCGAAAACGCGCTCCTGCATGATCTTTGAAGCTCGCATCTTGTCGCGGCGATGGATCAGATAAACCTTTGAAGCGAACCGGGTGAGGAACAGCGATTCCTCCGCCGCGGAATCGCCGCCGCCCACGACGCAAACCGGCACGTTTTTGTAAAAAGCGCCATCGCATGTCGCGCAGGACGTCAAGCCATGGCCGACCAATTTCTCTTCGCCGTCCAGTCCGAGATATCGGGCCGCAGCACCGCTGGCAATGATCAGCGCCCGCGTATCCAACCATTCATCATCAGCTTTGATCCGGATATGCTTGTTGCCCAGATCGAAATCCGTCACCTCCGCGTATGAGAATCGCGCGCCGAATTTTTCGGCCTGCCTGTGCATGTTCAGAATCAACTCTGGGCCATCGATTCCATCTGGAAAGCCGGGATAATTTTCGACGAGCGTCGTCGTCGAGAGTTGGCCACCAGGTTGCCGGCCTTCCAAGACAAGCGGGCTGAGGTTCGCTCGAGCAGCGTAAATCGCAGCAGTCAACCCCGCGCAACCGCTCCCAACAATGATCACTTTCTCCATCGATAAAATTTAGCACACGAAGCAAGTCTGGGTTAGGCGGTTCAGGTGAACCGCCCCTACAAACATCACAGGCGCGGGCGGGTAGGGGCGATTGCCCTCAATCGCCTTCCTCGAATCCTTGCCTGTAGGGCGAGTAGGCGTGGCCGCGTGCCGCACAGACAACATATCTGTGCTAGGCCGTGATGCGCACGTTGATTTTGTGAAGCCCGCTCACGCCGGAGAATGGGCCGCGATCTTCTTCCCATTCCTGCATGTCGCCTTCGCCGTCGGTCGCGCGAACGACAAGCGCGTAATCACCCGCCGCCGCGGGGGCCCACTGTGCCTTCCAGAGTGACCATGCGAGACCGCCGCCCGCATAATAAATCTGGGCGTCACTCCAGGTATTGCCATCATCGAAACTGAGCTCGACCCGCGAAACACCGCGGTCGCCGCCATAGGCGATACCTTTCACTTCAATCGGAGCAGTTAGTTTGCCTAACGACATAAACGCCCAATCGTCGGGCACATCGATTCTCGATCTCGTGGGAACAACGAAATCAGGTCCCCATCCTTGTGCCTCGTAAAATCCTTTCGCGTTCGCGTCGGTCACTTCGATCCGGGTGAGCCATTTCACATGTTTCTCGCCGAAGTAGCCGGGAACGATCACGCGCAGCGGGTAACCGTGCCGATCCGGCAGGGGCTCGCCGTTCATTTCGTAAGCGAGCAGTGTTATTGGTTCCATCGCTTTCTCCAGCGGGATCGTGTCGGTGTAATTATCGACGCCTTGCAGGCGCACCCGCGCGGCGCCGGAAAGCACGCCGGCCTGGTCCAGCAAATCGCGCAACGGAAGACCTTTCCACACGGCATTGCTGATCAGGCCCGCATCCAACCCATTGCTGATGCACATTAGCGTTGTCTCCTGCGTGGTGGGTTTGAATCCTATGAGGTCCTGGAATCGCCAGGTCGCCGGGTTCTGCACCAGCCCGCCGATTTCCAGATGCCACACGTCGACGTTGACCCTGGGATCGACCACGTTTTTGGTGACGCAGTAGAACAAGTCGTTAGGCGTAATCGGCTGGACGACGCTGCCTTTGTATTGCGTCCCATCGTAGCTGAACGTTGCGGCACGATAGAGTTTGCGGGCCAGCGCAGCTCCACCACCAGCCGCTGCGAGACCAATTGTGCCGAGCACGAATGCACGGCGTCCCATGGCCGGAGTGAACTCATAATTCTCTCTCGAGATTTTTCGCGTAGTCAGAAATTGGAAGCCCGCGACCAACGTTCGTTCGAAGAAAAAGACGCACAGCGCGAACCCGATGAGTGTGACGAGCCGCGCGACCTGAATCGGCAAACCGATATAGCTTGTGCCGAGCACCGGCCACAGTGCGATCGCAAATACCACGACTGGGAGCAGAACGAAGATCGACATCGTCCAAATCGCCGGAATACGGCTGGGAGTGCGCCGCACGAACAACCCGAAAATTGCTCCGCCGATCGCGCTGACGACAAGTTGACCGGCAATTGTCGATCCAACGCCAAGTTGTTTGAGATGATTGTAGCCCCCGACCCTGCCCATGAGCGAAAGGAACGGACCAGGCGGAATGAAAACCGAAAGGCGATCGCCGATGATTACAAGCGGTGTGGCCACGCCGAGGGTCGCGAGCAACAACATCGCCGTCGTCATCAAGATCCCAGCCACTAATCCGGCGAGCAAGCCGGCAGAGATCGCTTTTGTTTTGCTCACAACCCTGGCCATCTTACAAACTGACTGGCATAAGGGAATCAAATTGCGCGCTGGAGTGGACGCGACGCCCTCGTCGCGCGCTCGAAAAGCGGCGAGGGCGCCGCTTCTACTTTGCCGCCGCGAGAATTTTGCGAGCGCGCTCCACGACCATCTCAGACGTGACCTGCTTCATACAGGCGTGATCGAACGGACATTGGCTCAGCCGACGGTAATTGCAGGGTGAACAAGACAGGTCGACGCGCACAACCGATTCCGGCTTTTCATAGGGCCCGATGTGAACCGGATTTGTGGGACCAAAAACGCTCACCATTGGTTTACCGAGCGACGCGGCGACGTGCATCGACCCCGAGTCGTTCGTCACCGCCACCTCAGCGCGTCGAATCAGCGCCGCCAAATCTGCAGGGGTGGTTTTGTCGCAAAGATCACAGGTGCCCGGCGCGGCGGCTGCGATTTGTCGGCAGCGCACCTCATCGCGTTTCGTACCCACGAGAGCAACAGCAAATCCTTCGCGCAGAAACTCGCGCGCGACACCTGCAAATCCTTCGATAGTCCAATGTTTCGTTTCCCAAATTGTCCCTGGGACAAGGACAACGAGCGGTTTGCCAGCAGGCACGCCGTGCTCCTCAAGCAATCGCTCCACGTTGCGGATTGTTTCCGGTGAGAGATGGATTGCGAGGTTGGGCGGTTCATCATCAAAACCAAGTAAGGATCCGACCCACAGGTAACGATCAATCGCGTGAACATCGAGCGTCGGAATAGGAATGCGGTGCGTGTACGCGATCCAAGAACCTTCGCGCGCGCCGCGCCAGCCGTGGTTCGGCACGTTCTTAAGATCGTGCTCGGCAGAAATTGTGCGCGAGAATTTGATCGGCCGATCAAACCCGATGCGCACTCGCGCGCCGCTGATGAGCGCGAACAAAGCCGAACGCACCTGGCCATGCATGTCGACCACCAGATCGTATTTCGCGCGACGGATCTGTTTGAGCAGATCGAAAAATCCCAGCATCGCGCGCCATCGCTGGCCGCGCTTTGAGAAATCGCGCCGCGCAAAGAGAACCACATTCGAGAGTGCGGGATGATGACGCACCACCTCCGCGTTCTCCGGCGTGATCAGCCAGTCAATTCGCGCGCGCGGATAACGCGCGCGCAGTTTCACCAACACCGGGATCGTATGCACCACGTCCCCGAGCGCCGACGGTTTGATCAGCAAAATGCGCGAGAACTCGGCGGATTGGAGTCGCGAGGCGTGCTCCCGTTTCGTTTCTGGTTGTGCGATCTGGCGATTCAATTTGTGAAGCTATCACATCGAGGACCGCTTTTCAGCGTGCGCGTCCTTGCTGCTGTAGCCACGACCTTGTGGGGCCGTCTCCCGTAGTATCTGGACCGGCCACAGAGCCGGTGACTACAACCTTACCAAAGTGCTCTACGCGGCCTTTTTTTCGCCCGACAACGCGCCGCGGAGCTTTTTCATCCACGCCGACAACCGATGCCGATTTTGCTCGCGCCGCACCACCGCGTCGCTGGTCACCCAATTAAACTGAATCGCTCGGCGCGGACCCGAGAATGGCTTGTGGCCGTGCCACGAATTGTTGCTGCGACGGAACGCCAGCAGCGTTCCTTCGGTCGGCGGCACTTCGAGAATCATGTCTTCGATATCGTTTCCGGAACGGAGCAATCGTAGCCGGCCACCAGCGGACTCCCACCGTGCATTCATGTAGATCAAGATCGTTATGATTTTCGTCTCCGAGTCGGTGTGGATTTTGCCGTCCTTTTCGCTGCAACGGCCTCGCACTGTGATCATGTCGGGGCGGTTCGTCAGATCGATCCCGAATTTCTCCTCGAACGCTTTGCGAAACTCGTCGCTGCGCATTTCCTCAACAAGCTGTGCAAAAGCAGCGCCGTAATTGACCTCACCCAGTGGAAAGCTGCCGGGCCGATTTACCTCAGGATAATCGTTGTGTATCGCCGAGCGCGCATCGGCCTTCACAAATTCCGGCACAATCAAAAATTCAAACGGCTCGCGGGTGAGCGGCGTGGCACGGAACCTTTCCAAATCCAGCATTGAAACCATCGGCGACGTTACACCAGGGAACGACTGGCCGCCACGCGCAAGAGAGTTGTGAT
>JBKOYE010000204.1:0-18281 GCA_046725275.1 Verrucomicrobiota bacterium | reverse complement strand
TACGAAGAACCAGCGGAAGGCAGAGCCAATCGAACGACGCACGCTCGTCGTAACGAATCGCAACCTCGATGGCGTGCGTCTCGATGCGATTCCCGGGCGCGTTGAGACGGGCGTGACTATTTCGCGCGTTCGTCGCGGAGAACAAACGCACGTTGCGACCGATGCGATCGTGATTCGTTGCGAAGACCGCATTGCCGCCGTTGGCACACGCGCTGGTCTCGATCAGTTCGAGCGTGTCATCGGCCACCGCGGTGACGAGGATCTGGTTCTCGCCGAGAGCGGAATCACTTTCCGCCGCGTGGTCGTAACCGATCGCTCAGTGTTAGGCAAGACTGTGGGCGAGCTTGATCTCGACGATCGGTTCGGCGTAGCTGTCACGCGAATCACCCGCGCTGGCATCGAAATGTCGGCAGTGCCCGGCCTGCGGCTACAGTTCGGTGACATGGTGCAGATAGTGGGTCGCGACGTCGACCTGGACAAAGCGGCCGCTGTGCTCGGTAACTCACTCAAGGAACTCAACGAGACACATTTTATTCCGTTTTTCATTGGCATTGTCCTGGGCATCGCCCTCGGAACAGTGCCCATCGTTCTTCCTGGACTGCCGCATCCAATCCGGCTCGGTCTCGCCGGAGGTCCGCTGATTGTCGCGTTGATTCTGGGTCGAGTAGGTCGCATTGGCCGCCAGGTCTGGCACATGCCCGTCAATACGAACCTCGCGTTCCGCGAATTTGGAATTGCGCTCTTCTTCGCGGCCGTCGGACTGGGCGCCGGGGCAAAATTTTTCTCTACCGTCTTCACCGTCACTGGTCTTCAATGGCTGCTAGCTGGCGCGTGTGTGACAATCCTTCCATTAATGCTGATTGGTGTAATCGCGCGCGTGGTTTGGAAAATGAACTTCATCGATCTTAGCGGCATGCTCGCTGGAAGCATGACCGATCCGCCTGCGCTCGCTTTTGCCTCGAACATCGCGCGTTCCGAGGCGCCGACTATCGCTTACGCGACGGTGTATCCGCTAACCACGCTTCTGCGGATCCTGTCGGCGCAAGTGCTCGCAATCGTTCTGTTTCGATGAACACACCAACTCTCGGCGAAGCCCGCTTCGCGTCGAAACTCAGCCACACCATCAGTGATGATGTGCGCATTCCAGAGCGGATCGAGATCGGCAGTGAGCCCGGTTTGCAGTTCGAACTCGCCGGGCCGCGCGCGAAGCTTTTCTTCGACGCTGGGAAAACTCGCGCTGGCATCGTGACCTGCGGCGGTTTATGCCCCGGCCTTAACAACGTCATTCGTTCGCTATTCCTGGAGCTTCACTATGGCTACGGCGTCCCTGAAGTGCTGGGTTTCCACGGCGGATATGCCGGACTGGATCCGAAGTGCGGAGTTGCGCCCGTAAAGATCACGCCCGCGTTTGTGGATCACATTCATCAGCATGGAGGAACTGTGCTTGGCACTTCACGCGGTCCGTTCGACACAGCCAGGGCGGTCGACAATCTCATTGACCGCAACGTCAACATTCTCTTCACCGTGGGCGGCGATGGAACACAACGCGGCGCGAATGATCTTTATCAGGAGGCACGCCGACGCGGCCACGCACTTTCAGTCGTGGGCGTACCTAAAACAATCGACAACGATGTCGGCTTCGTCTCGCGCACATTCGGCTTTTTCAGCGCTCTTGAAGAAGCAAAACGTGTGCTTGATTGTGCGCACACGGAGGCGCGCAGCGTGCCGGGAGGGATTGGCGTCGTGAAGTTGATGGGTCGCCATGCTGGGTTCGTTACTGCCGGTGCAGTTGTCGCCAGTCAGGACGTGAACTTCGCATTAATCCCTGAGGTGCCATTTAAGCTGGAAGGCCTTCTGGCGGCGCTGAAGCAACGCGTACTAGACAAATCTCACGCTGTGATTGCCGTCGCAGAAGGCGCGGGTCAGGACCTGCTTGGTGCAGACGCAAAGCATCGTGACGCGTCCGGCAATGTAAAGCTCAAGGACGTCGGTCCGTACCTTTGTGAAAAAATAACGTCATACTTTAAAACCGAAGGCATCTCGGTTGTTATCCGTTATTTCGATCCGAGCTATCAGATCCGAAGCCGTCCGGCCAACTCTGAGGATGCGTTGCTTTGCGATTTGTTCGCTCGTCACGCGGTTCACGCGGCGATGGCAGGCAAGACTGGCGTTGTAATTGGTTTCCTCCACGAGCGCTTCATTCATGTGCCGATCGAATTGCTCGCCACGCACACGAAGCGCCTGGATCCTTCGAGCGGCTGGTGGCGTTCTGTCCTTGCTACCACAGGTCAGCCAGCGCAATTCGCCTCTATCGGTCGTTCGGATAAAAAACGCCGACGTTGAATAGAAGAGAAGACGGGTTGAAAACGGTCATGGAACATTTCTTCAATCGCGTCTGGGACGACTTCCTCGGACGGATCGTAGGACCGCTACACCACCGAGTAATTCTTCAGCCTGTAAAGGCAAGTATGCTTGCGATTTGCGCCGACTTGCGGAAGGCCGTGAAATGAAATCATCCCAACTGCGCACTAGCATTTCATTCGGACGAGCGCAGCGATCTCCTGCGGAGCGGAATAAAGGATATTGCCGTTGTGTTGGTTTTCGCTCTGATCTTGGACTTAATTTATCAACTTATTGCGTTGCACTGGGTTTATCTCGGTGAAGCAATCTTCGTATGACGGTACTTCAGACAGCGGTTTTCGACACCAAACGCTATGATCGCGACTCGCTGCAACGCGCCAGCTCCAACCGTAAGATTGAATGGCGTTTCATGGATTGGCGGCTCTCTGTGGAAACGGCTGCGTCCGCTCAGGGAGCGCGCGCAGTCTGCATTTTCGTAAATGATCGCGCGGACCGGCCGTGTCTCGAAGCACTCGTTTCTCTTGGTATTAAGCACATTGCGCTTCGCTGCGCGGGGTACAACAACACCGATATTGCGGCTGCCACGGAGCTTGGCGTTTCAGTCACACGTGTTCCAGCGTACTCGCCTTACGCAGTGGCGGAGCACGCAGTCGCACTCCTTCTAGCCCTGAACCGCAAAATTCCACGCGCGAGCAACCGTGTGCATGACCTGAACTTTTCGCTGAGTGGCCTGGTCGGTTTTGATCTCTATGGGAAGACAGCCGGGATTTTCGGTACCGGCAGGATCGGCCGTGTCGCCGCGGAAATTCTGCGCGGTTTCGGTATGGAGGTGTTGGCTTTTGACCTGTTTCCCTCTCATGACTGGGCGAAGGAGCACGGAGTGACATATACCGATGCGCGGACGCTCGCGCGTGAGAGCGAAGTGATCTCGTTGCACACACCGCTCACGCCCGAGACGTACCACATCATTCGTCGCGAAACCCTCGAGCTGATGAAGCCCGGTACAATCCTGATCAACGTCAGCCGCGGCGCACTTATCGACACAAAGGCGCTGATCGAAGCTCTGAAGTGCGGGCGACTCGGCGGCGTCGGACTCGACGTGTACGAAGAAGAAGAGGGCGTTTTCTTTGAAGATCTGTCGGGACAGATACTGCACGACGACGAGCTCGCCCGCCTACTTACTTTCCCGAACGTGTTGATTACGGCGCATCAGGCTTTCCTCACTCGAGAGGCGCTCCTGGAAATTGCACGCGTAACTGTGGCGAACCTCATTGCATTCGGGACCGGCCAGCCTTTTCTTGCGGGAACAACCCTGAATGCGGAGCCATAACCAAGCCAGGGAGGTTGGCTCAGTGCCTCTTCCGCTGTAACAAACCACCATGCCAGTCGCCGATTACAAAACGTACTGCACAATGCTCGATCGGGCGCGCGACGGACGCTTCGCACTTCCGGCGGTCAATGTCACATCGTTAACTACTGCCAATGCCGTGCTGCGCGGTCTCGCAGATAGCAAGGCGGATGGCATTATTCAGATTTCCACTGGCGGCGGCGCGTTTGCATCAGGCACTTCGCTAAAAGACTCGTCGTTTGGTGCGATCTCGATCGCAGAGCACGTGCACCGGAGCGCGCATCGCTATCCGATTTATGTCGCGCTGCACACCGATCATTGCCTCAAGGACAAGCTCGACAAGTTCGTCATCCCGCTCGTCGAAGAAACTGAGAAGCGGCGCGCGGCGGGCCAGCCAAATCTGTTCACCGGGCATATGTTTGATGGCAGCAATCTCCCGTTGCAGGAAAATCTCGACATTTCGGCCAAACTGCTTGAGCGGTTTGCGAAGAACGATCTCGTCCTCGAAATCGAAACGGGCGCAGTCGGTGGTGAAGAGGACGATGTTGTCGGCGACCACGCGGCCAAGCTCTATACAACGCCCGAGGACACGCTCGAAGTTGCGCGCCGGTTAAATCCAATCGGCGGTCGTTACTTGCTCGCCGCGACATTTGGAAACGTTCACGGCGTTTACAAACCCGGTCACGTGAAGCTGCGGCCCAAAGTTTTGAAAGAATGTCAGAATGCTGTCATGAAAGCATGCGGCGAAGCTGCGCGATTTTACCTCGTTTTTCACGGCGGCTCCGGCTCGACGCAGGAGGAGATTCACGAGGCGCTCGACTACGGCGTGGTGAAAATGAATGTCGACACCGATATGCAGTACGCGTTCACGCGCGCAGTTGCCGGGCACATGTTCAAAAATTATGACGGCGTGCTGAAAGTGGACGGCGAACTTGGTAACAAGAAAGTCTATGATCCGCGCTCGTATCTCGCGCTTGCGGAGACCGCAATGGCCGAGCGCGTAAAGCAGGCCGCGAGCGACTTGCGCGCCAGTGGCAAGACAATGTTCGGCTCATGAACGCGGCACTTCCCGCGCACAAGACCAAGATCGTCGCGACGATCGGTCCAGCGTCGGAATCACCGGAGATGCTGACGCGACTCATCCGAGCGGGAATGAACGTCGCGCGGTTGAATTTTTCACACGGGAACCCTTCGAAACACGCTGAGGTTATTCGGCGCATCCGTGATGCAGCGCGTGAAATGCGCCGGCGCGTCGCAATCATGGCTGATCTTCCCGGGCCGAAATTGCGGCTTGGGAAAATCGATCCGGAACCAATTCAACTTCTGCCCCGTGCGCATTTCACGTTAACGAGCGAGGACATCGTTGGCGATGCGCAGCGCGCCTCGACGAGTTTCAACCGGCTGCCGCGCGTGGTGAAGCCCGGCGACAAAATTTTTCTCAACGACGGTCTCGTGCAGCTTGTGGTCGAGCGCGTCGCGGGCAATGACGTGGAGTGCAAGGTCGTCGTTGGCGGCGAGTTAAGCTCACGGAAAGGACTGAACCTTCCCGGCGTTGATCTCGGCATCAGCGCGTTTACCGAACGCGACCGTGCCTGCCTCGAGTTCGCGCTGAAACAAGGCGTCGACGCCGTGAGCCAGTCATTTGTGGAACGCGCCGCAGACATCCACGCCGTACGCACGGCTGCGGCACAAATCGGCAGACAGCCTTTCGTAATTGCAAAGATCGAGCGGGCCGACGCGCTCGCGCACTTCGACGAAATTCTCGACGCAGCGGATGGCATCATGGTCGCGCGCGGCGATCTGGGTGGGGAGGTGCCTATCGAAGAGATCGCCTTCACACAGAAGCAGCTCATTGCCAAAGCGAACCTCGCCGGCAAACCGGTGATTACCGCGACGCAGATGCTCGAATCGATGGTTTCGAGCCGGCTGCCTACGCGTGCCGAGGCAACTGACGTGGCCAACGCTATCCTTGACGGCACCGATTGCGTCATGCTCTCGGCCGAATCAGCGATGGGCAAATTTCCCGAGCAATCAGTGACGATGCTGGCGAAGATGGCCGCATTCACCGAAACACATCGGCCGCCCAGAAGCTTTGCTGCTCAACGCGAATTCGTGCAGCAGAAGGCAGCGACTATTGGCAGCGATCGCATGGCGTCCCTTGTCGAACACGCGCTGGACACAGTCCCGACCGATCTGTTGCTCGTGCCGACGCGCGGCGGCACGGTGGCACGGGCGATCTCGCGATTCAAACCGCCGGTCTGGATCATCGCGCCGAGCCCGGATCCCGCTGCGTGTCAGAATCTGGCATTTTCTTACGGCGTGCATCCCATCCATCTCGCGGAGGAACCTGACGACTGGCGCGATTGGATCACGCGCTTGACGCGCGAGAACGGAAGCACCGCTGAACGTGTGATGTTCGTTGCCGGCCCATCGCCGCGAAACCCGAGAGCCAATTACCGAATCGAGCTCATGCGCCTGGAAGCTGACGACACGTCAACGGCAGCGAGTAATTGATAGGAACATTACTCTGGTTATTACCAGACGTGGCAGGTAAGGACGTAGTCGCACGCTATCCGCCGGGGCGGGACTCGCCGTTTGATCCGGCCAGGGGGTAATTCTCTCGTGAACGTCCCCACCGCGCGCAGTTCACTTAGATGGATGTAAGACCTAAGTCTTATTCCCTAGCTTCAGCGACGGAAATAACCTCCATGGAAAAGTCTATCACCGCATGGCGCGAAGAAGCTTTTTTTACCCGAACCGCACAAGTACGAAAACGAGATCAAAAATCTTGATACTCGGGGCCGCCGCGCTGGCGGCCGCAAGGACGGCTCTGGTTGCGCAGGGCACTGCCGATCCACTGGCATCATGGAACGATACCGCGCCAAAGAAAGCCATTGTCGCATTTGTTGAGCGCGTGACCAAGGAAGGCTCGCCGGATTTTGTTAGTCCTGAAGGACCGGATCGCGACCTTTGATAACGACCGCACGCTTTGGGCCGGGCAACCGCTATATTTTCAGTTTCTGTTCGCGATGGATCGCATCAAGCATGAAAGACGATTGGAAACGATTTTCCCGCCCGGTGGCACTAGGCAATAACGCTTTGTCATAGGATTGTAACAATCATAACCCTGTAATCTGTAAAAATGCGCACGCAGCTTATCCGCTACGGTTTATGAGGCGCGCACCCAGTGTCACCTGAACCAGACAAGCGAGAAAGAATGCTGGATCCAGCTGAAACACTGGAGGCGCTCAGCCGCACTTTTCTCGATTCGGCACTGGATTGCATCATCACCATGGATGCGAGTGGGCGCGTGCAGGAGTTCAACCCGGCGTCGGAGCGGGTATTCGGTTTTACCCGCAGTGAGGCAGTTGGCAAAGAGCTGGCTGAACTGATTATCCCGCCGCGACTTCGGGAGCGACACCGACAAGGGCTGGCTCGTTATCTACAAACTGGCGAAGGGCCGTTAATTGGAAAGCTAATCGAAATCGAGGCGCTGCATCGGGATGGTAGCGAGATCATCGTGGCTCTTGCGATCAACGCAACCGAGGTCAACGGGTCTCCAATTTTCACGGCCTACTTGCGCGATATCACTGAGCGAAAACGCGCTGAAGAAACTAATCGTCGATTGGCTGCGATCATTGAGTCTTCGGGTGACGCGATTATAAGCAAAGGCCTCGATGAAATAGTTACCAGTTGGAATAAGGAAGCGGAACGGCTTTTTGGCTATAGCGCTGATGACGTTATCGGCAAACCGATCACGGTTCTGGTTCCGCCTGATCGCCACAATGAAGAACTGGGAATTATCGAACGGCTCCGCCAAGGCGAGCGTGTCCTTCGTTACGAGACGGTTTACCTTCGCAAGGACGGCGCCACGCTAAATGTTTCGCTGGCAGTCTGGCCAATCAAAGATGAGACCGGGAACATTATCGGCGCGTCGAAAATTGCGCGTGACATAACCGAACGTATTCGGACCGAACGCAGACGCACGACCCAGTACGCGGTTACAAACCTGCTTGCTGCCTCATGGACGCTGGCCGAAGTGGCCACCGAACTCTTGGAAGCAATGGCTTCGAGCGGCGACTGGGCATTCGCTGCTATCTGGACTTACGACGAGGCAGCCCGCGGCTTGCGCTGTCGGAACGTGTGGCATGAAGCGTCAGAGCGAGTGAAGAGGTTCTCTGATCTATCTCTCGTAATTACCCTTCCCGAAGGCCAGGGCCTGCCCGGACGTGTTTGGAATTCAAAGAAGCCAACATGGGTCTACGACGTTACCCGCGATCCAAATTTTCCCCGAGCTCCGTATGCGGCAGCGGCGGATCTGCACGGTGGATTTGCTTTCCCCCTTTTCTTCCAAGGCGAGATCGACGGCATAATGGAGTTGTTTAGCCATAACGTTGTTGAGCCGGATGAAGATTTGCTTCAGATGGTTGAGGCACTCGGCAGTCAGATCGGCCTCTTCATCGCGCGAGGCAGAATCGTCCAGGAGTTGCAGCGTCATAAGGAAAACGCAGGGGCGGCAAGTACGGCAAAAGATCGATTCCTCGGACTGTTAGGTGACAAGTTGCGCGCGCCGCTTACGCCTGTCCTCACCTGGGCCGGTAGAATTGCGCAACAATCCAATCTAACGCCAGACGTCCAGCAAGGATTAAAAATGGTGCGCGGTAATGTCGAACTTGAGATGCGTTTGATCCAAGACGTGCTAGATCTTAGCCGGATCGCGCGCGGAAAATTGACATTGCAATTGGGCAAGGCCGACGCGCACGAGCTGCTACAGTCCGCACTGGAGATCGTGCGCAGCGACGTTGAACAACGACATCTCACGCGTTTCGTTGCCCTGGACGCTTCGCGGCACGAGTTGGTCGCCGATGCGCCCCGCTTGCAGCAAGTTTTCTGGAGCGTGTTGCACAACGCCTGCAAATTCACTCCCGAAAATGGCACGATTTCTGTGCGGTCGTACAATCCCAGCCCAAGAAGGATTACTATCGAGATCAGCGACAACGGCATCGGCATCGACCCACAATTTGTAGAAAAAGTCTTCTACGCCTTCGAACAAGCCGATTCGCAAAGCGAAGGATTGGGACTCGGTCTCGCAATCAGTAAAGCCATCGTCGAAATGCATGCCAGCACTATCCGTGCTCACAGCGAGGGCCTGGGGAAAGGCGCAACTTTTGTGATCGAGTTGCCTATTCGGCGGTCAAGCCACTAACAAACCCAAACCTATGAACCTAAAAATCATCCTTACAATTAGCCTCGCACTAACATACACCGTCGCTACTCCTGGCATAACCAACGCTCAGGTGAAGAAGCCGAACATCCTGTTTATTGTGTCCGACGATACCGGCTACGGAGATCTCGGGCCTTACGGTGGCGGGGAAGGGCGCGGCATGCCAACACCTAACATCGATCGGTTAGCAGCCGAAGGCATGACGTTCTTTTCGTATTATGCGCAACCGAGCTGCACGCCTGGTCGTGCAGCGATGATTACCGGACGCATTCCGAACCGCAGCGGTATGACTACCGTAGCCTTCCAGGGAGAAGGCGGCGGTTTGCCGAAGGCGGAGTGGACGCTTGGCTCGGTGTTAAAAACCGGCGGATATAAAACTTACTTCACCGGCAAGTGGCATCTCGGCGAAGCCGACTACGCGCTCCCAAATGCGCAGGGTTACGATGTGATGGAGCACGTCTTCCTGTATCACTGCAATGCCTACACGTACGGTGATCCGAAGTGGTTCCCTGACATGGACCCGAAGGTGCGCGAGATGCTTAACAAAGTCACCAAGGGATCAATGTCCGGCAAGGCCGGGGAGAAGGCACGTGAAGACTGGAAGGTCAACGGCCAATACGTGGACACACCGGACAAAGGCGTCGTCGGCATTCCATTCATGGACAAGTATGTTGAGCAGTCGGGGCTGACTTTTCTTGAAGACGCTGCAAAGAATCCGAATCAGCCGTTCTTCATCAGCATTAATTTCATGAAGGTGCATCAGCCGAATCTGCCTGCCCCGGAATTCGAACTTAAATCCATGTCCAAGACGAAGTATGCGGACTCCGTGGTGGAGTTGGATGCCCATATCGGTCACGTCATGGACAAGCTACGCGAACCGGGTCTCGATAAGAACACACTGGTCTTCTATACGACCGATAACGGCGCCTGGCAGGATGTCTATCCGGATGCAGGTTACACGCCATTCCGCGGCACCAAAGGCACTGTTCGCGAAGGTGGCAACCGAGTTCCAGCGATCGCTGTTTGGCCTGGCAAGATCAAGCCGGGCGTCAAGAACCATGATATCGTCGGCGGACTCGACTTGATGGCCACGTTTGCTTCGGTGGCGGGAGTCAAGCTTCCGGACAAAGACCGTGAGGGTCAGCCCATTATCTTCGACAGCTACGACATGTCTCCCTTGCTGCTGGGGACAGGTAGGTCTGCTCGGAACTCATGGTTCTACTTCACCGAAAACGAACTGACGCCAGGCGCGGCCCGCGTCGGCAATTACAAGGCCGTGTTTAACCTGCGCGGCGACGATGGTGCGCCTACCGGTGGGTTGGCCGTGGACAGCAATCTCGGCTGGAAAGGAGCTGAAAAGTACGTCGCAACCGTGCCCCAGGTCTTCGACCTGTGGCAGGATCCTCAGGAACGTTACGACATCTTTATGAACAACTACACGGAGCGCACCTGGGTCATGATTACGATCAGCGACGCCATCAAGCAGCTGATGAAAACCTATGTCCAATATCCGCCGCGCAAGCTGCAGAGCGAATCCTACTCGGGCCCGATCACTCTCTCAGCTTACGAAAGGTTCCAGTGGATGCGGGACCAACTCAAGAAGGAAGGTGTCGGTATACCGTTGCCCACCGGCAACTAGCGTCTGGAAGAAAGGGCGTGCATGACGACCAGACTTACTGGTCGAAAGACCTATCGAGCGATTGCTCTCGGTATCCTTTCGATCGCAAGCGTATCAGCTCGCGCTGCTGATCCGCTACCATCGTGGAACGACACTACCCCGAAGAAAGCCATTATCACTTTTGTTGAGAAGGTAACAAAAGAAGGATCGCCTGATTTTGTTAAGCTGGAGGAGCGAATCGCAACATTCGATAACGACGGCACGCTCTGGGTGGAGCAGCCGAATTACACGCAAGTGACCTTCGCCATCGACGAGATCATTGTGAAGGCGCCGGAGCACCCGGAGTGGCGTGAAGCCGAGCCGTTCAAGTCGATCCTGGCGGACGATCGCGAGGCGATGCTGAGATTTACGATCCAGGATTTCGAAAAGGTTGTCGCCGTTACGCACAGTGGCATGACGGTTCAACAGTTTCAGGAAATCGTTAAGAAGTGGCTCGACGAAGCGAAGCATCCGCGTTTCAAACGGCCTTATACCGAATGCGTTTATCAACCCATGCTAGAGTTGATGCGATACCTTCGCGCGAACGGGTTCAAGACCTATGTCGTGACTGGTGGCGGCCAGGAGTTTGTGCGTGCCTTTGCCGAGCGGGTTTATGGTGTGCCGCCCGAGCAAGTCGTCGGCAGCATGGGCAAGGTAAAATACGAATATGACAAGGACGGCAGGCCCAAGTTAATCAAATTGCCTGAGGTATTGCTGATCGACGATAAAACTGGGAAGCCAGAAGGGATCAACATGGTCATCGGTCGTCGTCCCCAAGCTGCGTTCGGCAATTCGACCGGCGACCAGCAGATGCTCCAATACACAGGTGCAGGCGATGGTGCGCGCCTGATGATGCTTGTCCACCACGACGATGCCAAACGCGAGTACGCCTATGGAGCCGAGTCGAAGATCGGAACATTCAGCGATGCGCTCATGGCTGAAGCGAAGAACAAAGGTTGGATCGTCATCAGCATGAAAGACGATTGGAAAACCGTTTTACCGGATGTGAGCAAGTGAAACTTCCGGCTGACATGGAATTCTACGAAGACATTCATCTGCTGATTTACAGGCCGCGCGGTGTGTTGAACGAGCAGTCGGTTGACAGGATCGTGGGTGTTATCGGAGACCTCGAAGCAAAGTTGCAGGAGCCTTTCAACCGGTTCTTCGATACTTTAAGGCACGATGAAGTGGAGCTGAATTTCCGATACGTCATTGAGATTTCTCTCCATCGAGTCCTCTCGTATTTGGATCGTCCGCCGGTGAAATCGGCGATTCTGGCGACGGACACCACCATCATCCATTACTGCCAGTTGCATGCCATCATCACTGAGGACTCGCCGATCAACGTGCGCATATTTCAAGAACGAGAAGCAGCCGCACAATGGCTCGGCGTTCCCTTACAACGGTTGGCGCCGAAATCCCCGCCGGCGAAACATGAGACCAAGACACGATGAAACTTCCACCTGACGTTGAGTTTCACGAAGACATCCGTCTGCTCGTCTATCGGCCGAGCGGAGTGATCGACGAGGCGGCTGTTAAGAAAATTGTATCCGTTCTCGAAGATCTCGAAGCCAAATTGCAGGAGCCCTTCAATCGGTTTTCCGATACTATGGCAGCCGATGAAGTTGAGCTTAACTTCAAATACGTCATTCAGGTCTCTCTCTGTCGGCGTCTTTCCTATGCGGGGCACCCACCGGTAAAATCAGCCATTCTCGCTACGGATTCGACAATGATTCATTACGGCCGACTACATGCCTTACTGACTCAAGGTTCTCCGATTAGTGTGCGCGTTTTCCGGGACCGCGCTGAAACCGCGGAATGGTTAGACGTGCCGATTGAACGACTGACGCAAAAGGTGTAACCACTCAGTAACTAACTCCAACAGCAAGGAAAACCGCTCCGGTAATCTGAGCACAAACACGTGGACGTTATGGCCAGCAAATTTATTCCATTAGTGTTTGGGATCGGCCTTACAATTTGCGTTGCGCAAGTTCATTCGCAGCTGCTGACTGGGACACCTGCCGAAACCCCTTCACCGCCAAAACATCGCGCGCCAATAAGAACCGAGGCAACCCCATCGGCCGAGAGTGCTGCATCAGCTCCAGCAGCCGAGTCGCCTGCGGCTTCGCCGAAACCGAGGCGTACACGTAAAAAGACAACAGCTGAGGCGTCTCCTACTCCCACGCCAACTCCAGTGCCATCTCCGACACCGCGGAAATTCAGGTTCCCACGTTTGTTCAAACCGAAGCGGACAGCGTCCCCGAGTCCGGCGGGCGCGGATTCAGCGCCTGCAGCTGGAAGTGGTGCTGCGGCAGCAGCCAGTGCCACGCCGCGCTGACGTTATGCGCTCTTTGGGCCGTCGCTGGACGATAGGCCACCAAGGCTCTGCAACAGGTATCGTCACACAATTGTAACTTGATCGTGCTTGGGACCATCGCCCAAAAGTGGTAAGACCAAAGTCCTATGGCACGTCAATACGCGGACGGTCAATATACACGTTAGGCGCGCATTTCTTCGCGCAAACCCAATGGCGAATTTGGGGGGGCTTGCGCGTTGCAAACTGCCGTCGGCACTAAATCAAAACCGAACAACCAGGAGACACAATGAAATACAAACGACTCACTCGTAATCTCGCCGTTGTGACTACGCTTGCCGCGCTGATCTGCACGATCGCTACCGGCCAGGCGCAGGACAAAAAACCAAACATCGTCTTCATCATGGGTGATGACATCGGCATGTGGAACATCGGTGCTTATCACCGGGGGTTGATGGCCGGCCGCACACCGAACCTTGACAAGCTAGCCAAGGAAGGAATGCTCTTCACGGATTACTACGCCGAAGCGAGTTGCACAGCCGGTCGCGCCAACTTCATCACCGGCGAGCTACCCATCCGGACGGGCATGACCACGGTCGGCCAGGCGGGTGCCAAGGTCGGCATCCCGGCAGAGGCCTGCACCATCGCCACTGCGCTCAAAGCGCAGGGCTACGCTACCGGCCAGTTCGGCAAGAACCATCTGGGCGATCTCAATGAGTTCCTGCCTACCGTCCACGGCTTCGATGAATTCTTCGGCTACCTCTATCACTTGGATGCGATGGAAGACCCGGCCCATCCCAACTATCCGCAGAACCTATTGGATAAAGTCGGCCCGCGTAACATGGTTCATTCCTGGGCGACGGACGCCGAGGACACAACGGTGATGCCGCGTTGGGGCAAAGTCGGGAAACAGAAGATCGAGGACGCTGGCACGCTCTATCCCGAACGGATGAAAACCGTGGACAATGAGATTCGCGACTTCGCCTTGAGTTTCATCGAGAAGGCCCAAAAGGACGGAAAGCCGTTCTTCTGCTGGCTCAACCCGACGCGGATGCACATCGTCACGCACCTCTCGGACAAGTATGAGAAGATGCGCAACGCGGAGAATGGCTGGTCGGAAGAAGAAGCTGGCATGGCTCAACTCGATGACGACATCGGGTTGGTGATGCAGAAGCTCAAGGACTTGGGCTTGGATGATAACACCATCGTTGTTTTCACGACAGACAACGGCACAGAGCTCTTCACCTGGCCCGATGGCGGCACCACACCGTTCGCGCAGTGCAAAGGGACGGTGATGGAAGGCGGTTTCCGCGTGCCTTGTATTCTGCGCTGGCTCGGCCATGTGCCCGCTGACTCAGTTCAGAACGGCCTCTTCTCCGGTCTGGACTGGTTTCCGACCTTTCTCGCGGCCGCTGGCAACCCAAACATTACCGATCAGCTACTCAAGGGTGCGAAACTCGGCGACCGAACCTACAAGAACCACCTTGATGGCTACAACCAGATGGCTGCCATCACCGGCAAAGGGCCCTCCGCGCGTCACGAAATCTTCTACCTCGGGGAAAGCGCGGTCGGCGCAGTGCGCATTGACGACTACAAGTATCGTTTTATCGACCAGCACCGCGGCTGGTTAGGTGAAAAGACGCACGTTGACGTGCCTTACCTGATAAACTTGCGCCTCGATCCGTTCGAGCGCCAAGGCTGGCCCAATAACGGAACGAAGGAAGGAGCTCAGCAATACTTCGATTGGTTCAAGTTCCAATTCTGGCGCTTCGTGTTCGTCCAAGAAGTAATGGGTAAGGAACTCCAGACCTTCCTCGATTACCCGCCAATGCAGAAGGGCGCGAGCTTCAACCTTGACGCGGTGAAAGCTGAAATGGCGAAACGGATGGCGCAGGCCGAGGCAGCGAGCAAAGGCACTGGCCAGTAGTATAAGCGAGGTTTTTGTGGTACAAACTGACCAACGATAAGGTTCCAATAGATTGGACCAAGATTAACAAGAAAAAGTTTGCTTCACGGGGTGCGGAGTAACTAGAAGAAACACCATGACTACTTGGACGGCTGACAAATCCGTTTGGCTCCCTGTATTGGCGATTTTCATTAGCAGTCCGAAGATTCTGTTTGGGGGAACGGAACCGGCTGCTGGCGACGGAAAAGATTATTCGAAAGAAGTGGTGCCAGTAGAAAAGAGCTGGTGCGAAACTCCGAAGCCATTTGAGATCCGCATCGGTGCTCCTGGATGGTTGGCGGGTTTATCCGGAGAGAGTGGAGTAAAAGGAGTCGTTTCCTCGGAAGACGTCACTTTCAGCCAACTTTTCAGGCATCTGACTCATGTCCCCATTGTGCTATCGATTGACGCGCGCTATCGGCGGTGGGAGTTCTTCGGAGATGGTCAGTACATGGAGGTGGGCGCTTCTGCGACGCTACCTGGTTTACTTTTTACCAACGCTAATATCCACATCAAATCTGGGCTCGCGGAAGGATTCCTCGGTTATCGATTGATCAATTGCGATAAGGCATCACTCTCTCTCTTTGCCGGCGCGCGCTACAGCTACATGGAAGGAGATTTGAGCATTTTTGACAATGGCGATGCGCGTCTGACCATCCTCCGCCAACTACTGGGAATCCGCAGGAAGTTGGACTTTTCGGGTTCGATCGATTGGGTAGATCCCGTGATCGGCGCCCGCGGAAAGGTGAAGATCTGGAGAGGGACATCTCTTTACGCGGAAGGCGATGTAGGCGGATTTGACGCCAACTCCGGTTCGGCGTTTGAACTGCTCCGGGAGGGGCGAACCATCGTGCGAGAATCGGTGGGTAGTTCTGACTGGAGTTATCAAGTCCAAGGCGGGCTTGAGTTTCAAGTGAGCCGGTGGTTCTGGGCGCAGCTCGGCTGGCGTTACCTCAAGTACGACTACAACCAAGGCGGGTTCACAAACAAAACTGCGCTGAACGGTCCCTTCATCCAGGGTGGAGTAAATTTTTAAGGATATCCCGAATGCGCACGCACGGCCACGGTTATTGCCCTAAAGTCCTATAGGCGAATCACAGCGGCTATAGCAAAATTGCTGCCTATTCAGATGAGTAAGCTGATCAACAACAAACCAGATTAAGACCAATGAAACTAGCAAGACAGATATTCGTTAGCGGTATACTCGCTGCCACCTTTATGGCGATTGCGCCTTCCGCTCGACCAGAAATCCAAACCACCGGCAGGCCCGGTTCACCGAGCGCCACCACTACCATTGACGGAAAGCAACTCCCGCCGCCCGAGCCGAAGTTTGGCGGCGTGATCAAGGATACCGCCACGGATTCCAAGCCATGGTGGCCGCCAACGGTGGTGCCGCCCAAGAAGGCGCCCAACATCCTTCTCATCATGACGGACGACCAGGGTTACGGCGTCTGCAGCACCTTTGGCGGCGTCATCCCGACACCGGCCATGGATCGGATCGCGAAGGCGGGCTTGCGCTACACGCAGTTTCACTCGACTGCGCTTTGCTCTCCCACGCGTGCGGCCCTGATCACCGGGCGCAACCATCACTCGTCGGGTTTTGGTGTGATCTCCGAGCAAGCCACCGGCTACCCGGGCTACGACAGCATCATTACTAAGGACAAAGCCACCATTGGCGAGATTCTGAAGGAGAACGGTTACGCCACGTCCTGGTTCGGCAAGAACCATAACACGCCTACCTATCTCTACAGCCTTGCTGGGCCCTTCGACCAGTGGCCCAGCGGGATGGGCTTCGAGTACTTCTACGGGTTCATGGGTGGTGAAACCAATCAGTGGACACCCTATCTTTTCCGAGATCATACCGCGATCTTCCCCTGGATCGGGAAGCCCGGCTACAACCTGATCACCGACATGGCGGACGAGGCAGTTAGGTATCTGACGGAATTGAATTCCGCCGCGCCGGACAAGCCTTTCTTCCTCTACTACGTCCCCGGCGGTACGCACGCCCCGCATCACCCGACACCGGAATGGATCGCAAAGATGAGAGGCAAATTCGACATGGGCTGGAACGAAATGCGTGAGCAAATTTTTGCCAACCAGAAGAAGCTCGGCGCGATTCCGCAGAATACCGAGCTAACCCCGTGGCCGGACCTTCTGCCGAAGTGGGACACGCTCAATCCCACTCAGAAGAAGGTGTACGCCCACCAGGCGGAAATCTTCGGAGCATACGTCGCGTATACGGACCATGAGATTGGTCGGGTGATTCAAGCAGTTGAAGACCTGGGCAAACTCGATAACACGCTGATCATGTATATCAGCGGAGACAATGGCACTAGCGCTGAAGGCTCGGCCATTGGCACAACATTCGATCTCGCCGCGATCCAAGGCATTGATATGCCCGTTGATGTCCAGTTGAAGTTCTACGATGTTCTGGGTTCGGACCTGACAACCCCGCACATGTCAGTGGCATGGTCCTGGGCTTTCGACACGCCGTTCAAATGGACCAAGCAGGTGGCGTCATACTTCGGCGGCACCAGGCAGAGCATGGCCATCTCATGGCCCGGTCACATCAAGGATTTGGGCGGTATTCGCCCGCAGTTCCACCACATTATTGATATTGTGCCGACAATTCTCGAAGCCGCTGGCATCCAAGCGCCGACGACGGTGAATGGCATCGCCCAGAAACCGATCGAAGGCATCAGCATGGCTTACACGTTCGATAGCGCGAATGCGAACGCCCCGTCAAAGCGCGACACCCAATATTTCGAAATGTTCGGCAACCGCGCCCTCTATCACGATGGCTGGATAGCCACTACTGTTCCTCCGCAACCCCCCTGGCTCATGGGCACAGTCAAAATGCCCGACGTGCTCACCGGCTACAAATGGGAACTCTATAACCTCGCCGACGACTTCTCCCAGAACAGCGACCTCGCCGCGAAGAATGCCGATAAGCTGAAAGAGTTGCAGGGGCTTTTCATGGACGAAGCTAAGAAATACCAGGTGTTGCCGCTGGACAATTCGATCTTGGAGCGCCTCCTCGCTCCGAGGCCGAGTGCGGTCGCCGGCCGGACCGAGTTTACCTACTTCAGCGAAGTATCCGGCCTGCCCGATGGCAATGCCCCAAATCTGCTTTCCAAGTCCTTCTCCATTGCCGCCGAGGTACAAATTCCACAGGGCGGTGCTGAAGGAATGCTCAACACCCTGGGAGGCCGCTTCGGTGGCTACGGCCTCTACCTGATCAAAGGCAAGCCTGTTTTCACCTACAATCTGCTCGCTCTGGAAAAGTTCCGCTGGGAAGGCCCACAGGCTCTCACGCCGGGTAAACACACCATTTTATTTGATTTCAAATACGATGGTCCGGGTATGGCCAAGGGCAGCACCGGTGTTCTCTCGGTGGATGGCAAGGAAGTCGCCCGCAAAACGATCCCACAT
>JBKOYE010000203.1:0-19040 GCA_046725275.1 Verrucomicrobiota bacterium | reverse complement strand
CGATTGGAGTGGTCGAAATCCAATGTGCAAGCTGCATTTCCTGTGCTTGCTCGCCCACCATCACCAATAGCACCACTCCCAGTAGAATGCCGGTGGTAATTAGCATCTTGCGGTACGGCAGACGTTGCTCGAGAACGAACGTCAGCACGGCCACCATCGCTGTCAAAGCCATGCCGAGCAGCGCGCCCTTGAGTACGACGCCACCACCGAGTCTCAGGTGATAGCTTTGTAAGAACAGCACAACTTCGAATCCTTCTCGATATAACGAGGTAAATCCGAGAAGGATCAATCCCCACCACAGCCGCGACTGCGAGATCTCAGCCGTGCGCGCATTTTCCAGTAACGCTTTGCGCCGGCGATTGTGTGCGCGAATCCAGCCGCCCCAGTAAATCTTGTGAAAGAACCAGTTCATGATCACCAGCAAGACAATTACGGCCAACAGGCCGGTAGCGGCCTGCAAGTCGAGTGCCGACATGTTGTCGCTGAGTGAACTAACGATGCGGACCGCGATGACCCATGTGATCAGAGTGGCCATAAACGCGAACCCAGCACCCAGCGTGACCGGCCGCCGATGTCCACGCTTTTCGCCCCTCATGCTCGCTGTGATGGCGGCCAGCACGAGAATGCATTCCAAGCCTTCTCTAAAGACTAGAATTCCAATGTCGAGGAACGCCACAGAAGGTCTTGTGTTCGGACGCATCGGATCGGGCGCACCTTCTGCAGTGATTCCCTGCCAGATCAGCATCCCGATGACGAAAAGCGCGGCTGCGACGAGCCCGATGCGCAAGGCGAGCTTCATTTGCGGTTGGAGCGTAGCACACACGCGACGTGACTGCTGCTGATGGATTGCGTTTTTTTAGCGGCAAGTTGCAGGCCTCAAAATAGAATCAGGACTGGGGAAAGCAGGCAAATCATCCGCAGATTACGGATTACAGATTCCAGATGCTTGCGCGGATTTTACTCTTACAATCTGTGTCAATGTGTGAAATCTGGTGGACCATGAAAGTTCTTCTCTGCGGCCTTCTGCGGTGAAAATCCGCCCTTGATTTCCACTCGGCGCTTGGTTGTGATTTTGCGTCAATCGAGTACCTTCGGCAGTGCAACGGTTTCGGGCGTTTACGCTAATCGAGATTGCGCTCAGTATCTTTATATTGCTGCTGCTGCTTGTACTAGCCGTGCCCAGCTTGAGTGGCGTCATTGCAAACAGGCGGTTGAAGCAATCTCTCGATAGCTTCAATCAGATTGTGCGCCAGGCGCAGGAGCGTAGCGTTACTGAGCGTCGGCCATATCTGATTGTCTGGGGCAAAGACAGTGTCTTGCTGCGGCCGGAAGTGTTTGCAGAAAATGAGGAAGAAAAACCCACGACGGTGTTTCGTCTCGGCAAAGGAAGCTGGCTAGGGCTCTCGCTTCCCGCAGCATTGACCGAGCACCACCCGGCTGAATGGGTGTTCTGGCCGTCGGGAATTTGCGAGCCTGCGACCGTGCAATTCAAGGGTCCAGGTGGTGCGTGGACGGCGAATTACTCCCCGCTAACGGCGCAACCTGAACTTACGCAATATGCGGCGAGGTGACCAGCAATGCAGTGATGGAGAAATGGAGAAATGGAGTAATGAAATTTTCAACACTCCAGCACTCCAGCACTCCAATACTCCAATCGTGGCTGCGAGACGAATTCGGACGCGGGCAAGATCGACATGTGCGTTTGCCCTCTACGAGGTACTTCTCGGCGTGGCCATCTTTGCTCTAGGCGTGATCGCACTTGGACGCGCAGTGGAGAATTGTATTAATGCGAGCACCATCGGTGCGGAAGAAAACGTTGTGCGACAGATTTTGTCCGATCGGATGGCGCAAGTTCAGGTTGAATCCGCCGTGCCTGACGCCGAAAAGGAGTTCAAGATTAAGACAAGTTACGGCGGGATAATATTGACCCAAAGAACCGTTCCTGCCGATTTGACCGAGCCGGATAATACGCTCATTGGCGGAATTAATCTCGTTACTTTGACTGCCCGTTGGGAGCACGCGGGCGTTCCGCAGTTAAAACAGATTCAGTTTTATGTATATCGGTCTGGATAGAGCAATGAATTGGCGCATGCGCAGATTGGGAGCGCCGGCTTCCAGTCGCCAGCGTTTGGCATCTTGCCGAATAGCAGCAGCGGAGACTGGTGGAGGCATTTGGCAGGATGCCAAATGCAGCACACTGGAAGCGTGCGCTCCCAATCTGCGCGGGTTCACGTTGCTCGAAATCATGCTGGCCGTGGCAATTCTTGGCATGATGGCGATGGCGATTTTTCGGTTTGTGCAAACGAACATGACCGCCCTGCAGTTTTCATCTGTCACTGCCGCAAACGATGCGCAATATGACGGGCTTCGTGACTTTCTTACATCGGAGTGGCAAAGCTTGAGTCCGATCCGAGCAAAGATGATGGGAGAGCCATTCAAGCTAAACGATCGCGAGCGCGATGAGATCAGATGGAATTGCGGCGCGGGTCCAGGTCTGCTTACACGATATGCGCCGGGCCAGTTTACGGTGGTGCTCCGATTGCAACCAGACAAACAAAAGAGCGATCAGCTCGATCTTGGTCTTTTGCGAAAGCCGCAGGACGATTCAGACACTGCAGAAGGAGACGAAACATGGGTGCCGTTGATTAGAAATGTGGCCAGCCTTGAAATCACCTATTTCGATCCGAACGCAAATATATGGTTGCCTCGATGGCCAGGCGGAATCCGCTTGCCGTCGCTCGTGAAGATCAGCGTCGGTCGCCCCGATGCGGGCGATCTATGGGAAGCCGTCATCCCGCTAAGGCGAACGCCGTATTAGCAGAATTATCATGAAGAGAGTTTTGCGAAGCTCTAATTCGAAGTCGGGCGCTGCATTATTGTTGTCCCTTTGGGCATTGTTTTTGCTCAGCGCAATGGTGATCGCATGGGCGCTGAACATCAATTCGCGCCTGACGGTCTCTGCAAATGCAAACCGCGTGTTGTCCGCTGAGGCAATGGCGTCCTCGGGTGCCGAGGTTGCATTGAATCCTACAATCAAACCTGCCTCGGCGAACCTGCACAGGGCAATGGGCAGCGAAAGTTACGACGTCCAGATGACTGGCGAATGTGGTCGTTTCAATTTGAACTTGCTGGCGCCCGCCGGTGTAGAGAACCCGGTGCTGGTGCAAGCTCTGCGCCAATATTTGAATATAAAGGGCATAGACCTAAACGAGCTCGACGTGATGATGGATTCTCTGCTCGACTGGATATCTCCAACGAAAGGACTGCGGCACTTGAACGCGCCAGAGGAAAGCGACGACTATCGTCCGCCGCACGCGCCGCTGACTTCCGTGGACGAGCTCAAGAAAGTTTTTGGATGGGCCGAATACACTTCCCATCCCGGATGGGACGAAGATTTCACCACAATCGTCGGTGGTTGTCAGCAGATCGATGCAGCGTATGCCTCACGCGACGTGTTACGCGCGTTTGGAATACCTGATGATTTTGTCGACCGCTTCCTCCAGGCGCGGCGTGGCCCGGATGCACTTGATGGAACAGCCGACGACCCTCAGATGGACCAGCAAATGGCGTTTGCTCTCCTAGGCCTCGGAGGCGTCGGAACGGGGAAATCAGCGCAGCCCAGTGGAATTCAAAACCTGATCGTGTACAAAAGCCCGAACCCTGTGTTTCGCATCGTCAGCGTAGGAAAATCCGGTAATGTTACGCGATCGGTTGAGATGATTGTCCTCAAGCAAACAGCAGGAGTTGGCCGTCCTCAAGTGTTCAGTTGGAAGGAGCTTTGATATCCAAACTGGGATGCCATCTATTTTCATAATTCCGACCGCGCACGGCTGGAATTTTGTTCGCTCGGCCGAGCAAAACGGCTCGTGGACTGTGCGCAAACTCCAAACGCTGGAAGAAGCCGTGCCGCTACTTTCTGCGAGCGATGAGTTTGTCCTCGGATTGCCTGTCTCGGCAGTGATTGCGCAACGATTCCGTCTGCCAAGCGTCGATCCCGCGGAGTTTCCGGAGATGATTCGCCTTCAGGTCGAAAAACTGCTGCCGTTTCCGGCCGACGAAGTGACGAGCGATTTTGAACTAATCGAACAAAGCGAAAACGAAAGCGTCGTCTCTGCAATCGCAATCAGAAACGAGCAACTTGCCGAAGTCGCGTCGCCGCTCTTGGAGCGCGGTTATATTCCACGACAGGTCACCGTATATGCCGCGCAGCGCGCCAGCACTTACGCGCCCAAGGGTAATGCGCTTCTGATTTATCCAGAAGGCGAGATGCTCGTATACGCAATGACAGAGAACGGCAAGGTCAGCCTTGCACGGGCGATCGAAAGGAACGGTGATCAGCTGCAACTCGAACTCCCACAATTGCGCTTGAGCGCCGAGCTTCAGGGCATAGACGCGTCTTATCCAAATGTGTTGCTGGACGAAACCTGCTATGAACTACGCGACACAGTTGAGGGAATTCTGGCCAGCCCCACCGAGATCGTCGGCATCGAACTGCCTCCCGCGACGGTCAAACTAAATCTTTTGCCGGAAAGCTGGCGTCGCCGCCGACTCCAACTGATGCGGCAGGTGGAATGGCGAAAACGACTTGTCTGGATTGGTGGCGCTTACATTGGACTTCTCGTGCTCTTGTTTGCTTATCTCGGACTATTGCGATTTCAGATTGGACGATTTGACCGGCGGATTGCGCATGACGCGCCCGGGACCGAGTTTGTGCGCGCGACAGAAGCAAAGTGGAAGGCGCTTGCACCGGCAATTGATCCGCACTACTACCCAGTCGAAATTGTGCAGCATCTTTTTGAAAGCCTGCCCAGTGCAGACGTGCGCATCACTGCCTATAACCAATCGGCGCGCCAGATTTCCGTCGATGGCGAAGCGAACACGGCCGCCCTCGCTTACGATTTCATCGACAAAATCAAAAAGAATCCGGACTTGCGAACCTTTCAATTTGATATGGCTGCGCCACGAATTTTGCCGAATAACCACGCGCAGTTTCGATTGGAGGGGAAGCCAAAATGATGCCCGCGTGGTATCAACGAATGAACCCGCGCGAGCGTCTGCTCTCGTGGATTGTGGCCGGAACATTGTTCGTGCTGTTCAATCTTTGGGTTTTAAGTTCGGTCCTCGGCGCAGTCGGCAACGCGCAGAAAGAGCTGGCGACTCGCCGGGGCAAGCTGGCGGAGCAAGCTGTTTACGTGAAAGAGCGCGATATGTGGACCAAGCGAGATGAGTGGATGGGGCAGCATCAGCCCGTGCTGAAAAATCCCGCGGAAGCTTCCGCGCTACTTGATCAGCTCCAGGAAGTCGCGGGTAAATACAACATTCAGGTTGAAAATCCGGCAATCGGAACGGGCGAAACGACGCCGTATCATCAAACGGTTTTCGCTTCCATTGAAACCAAAAGTCCGTGGCCGCCCCTGGTGCATTTCCTGTACGACGTGCAACACCCGGAGGCATTCGTGGTTTTCGAAAATGTTAATCTCGCGATCGATGGCAACGATCCCACGATGATGCGAGGCAAGTTTAAAATTGCCCGCTGGTTTGCACCGGCGCAAAAGGCAAAGTAATTAATTCAGCAACTGAAGTTATGAAATATTCTCTCACTTTCGCATGGGTCCTCGTTCTACTGGGGGCAACGTACAGCCGAGCCGAGGATGTTCTTCCGCCGCAGTACAACTTCGACCGTTACTCAAAAATGGTGGACCAGTCGCCCTTCGCAGTTGCAACTGCTGTAGCTGCGCCCGCTGCCACGCCCGATTTCGCAAAGGACCTTTACATCGCGAACGCCGCGCGATCGCAGGACGGCGACTTGGTAACGATCGCTTCTACTTCAGATCACAACTTCAAAAAATATCTTACCACAAGAGAACCGGTGGATGGTTACAGCATTGCCAACATCGAATGGTCCGACAAAGTGGGCGGGACCAAAGTGACAATCAGCAAAGACGGAAACTTTGCTACGCTCACCTTCAATCAGGCACTGCTGTCGCAGTCGTCGCCGGGCGGAGGTGCCCGGCCACTGGTAGCCCCTGCTGCTCCGGTTCCAAACCCCGCCGGCGCACGTTCACCGAAAATGCCGCCTAATGTGCCGCCGGAACTGCAACAGTTGATTCCTTCGCGGGAATCAATTCAACCGCGTACGCGCGGCATGATTCAGCGGAGCCCAAGAACGTCGAAGGGTCCCGGCGGGGCAGGTGAGCCAGCCAAGCAGTAGTCCTCTGAGTGCTGTAGCCATGGGCCCTGCTGGCCGTCTCCTCGGTTGGGCGACGTGGATCGGCCATAGGCCGGGTCGCTACAATGTTAGCCGCCGCCCCAGTCGTCGTCTGAGGTATCAGCCTGCCGGTCGGGTCCTGCGGAATACAGATCGTAGCCGCCGGGGTTTTTCAGACCAGGATAGCGATAGATGTAATCGCTGCCCCACGGATCCTTTGGCAGGTCCTTAAACAACTGATACCACCTAGTGGGTCGAGGATCGTTTTGCGGCTGGGTTACCAGCGCTTGCATTCCTTGCTCGGTCGTTGGGAAAAATCCGTTCATACTCTCGTACAGTTGCAGCTGTGTCTTGATCGCCTGGACATCCGCCTGAACGCGCATGCTTTTGGCAATGGCAGTCGTGTTCCCGAGTTTTGAAATCGCGACTCCCAGAATGATCACGATGATGCTCACCACGAGCATGATTTCCAATAGCGTGAAGCCCTGCTGCTTAATTTTTGTTCTCATCTCAAAAAAAGGGGAGCCTTCGTCTCGGTGCGCAACTACAGTAGCGTGATCTTCAACAATTGCTATCAGCATCTGGTTTGGATCAACGCCGACACTCCCAAATATTTCGGCTCATTCACTGTGACAGCTTCACTGTCACCGAAGTTCAATAGCCGGTGCGCAGAAGATAATCCGACTTGTCCCAAATGTACTTTAACTGAATCTGCGTCGCGCGGATTGCGGAAGGTCCGGTGCCGGCGCCGTCGGCGACAACAAGATCGTTCGCACCCACCTTCAAGACCGTGGCTGGCACAAGTTTCTGAGCGCGCAGCCATCCGGTATAGCTGAAGTGCATCTCGGTCGTAAGCGGTTCCGATTCGCCACGGTAACCAGGGTCAGCAAGGTCCGGCAGAGTGAACGCAACCGGCCCGATGTTTTGGCCGTTGAGATATACTTCTGGCGGCGCGTCGATGCGCGGATTTGCAATCTCAAACGTCAAGAGTGCAGTCAGCGGTTCCGCTTCAATCGGAAATTGGAACACGGCGTTTTGCTGACTCTGCGCATCAATCCGAATTGTCTCGGCGGCGAGGGTAGCAGTCACCGTTCCGAAGTTCTCGACGTCTTCGGGCGGCGGATGCAGCGCCGGCACCGATGAGAACGGCTCGGGAATCACGTCCCGATGTTCCGCGTTGACCGGATGCACAACTTCACTGGCTGTCATCCAATCGAGATACGCTGCGCGAATTGTTTTTCCGTCGCCGGGAACCTCGATATCAATTGCGGAAGCCCCAGTCATCGGAATGATGACTGAGTCTGAGCTGGGCAGATTCATTCCCGCGCCCAGCGTGCCCGAGCGCAAAATGTGACTGCCGGATTCGTCCCACGCTACCAACTCTGGCTGCTGATTCGGTTTGTCGTCGAAGAACAATCGGAAGAAAAGGATTTGATAATCCGGGCCGGGTTGCGCCACGCGAATGCGAAAAACGCTTTTGGACGCTGCACCGCCTTCAGTGAGTTCGCCCGGCAGAAGCGTTAGCGCCTCGACCCATGCCGGCGCTTCTTGCGTTTTCGAATTGCGCGACATGGTTTGGCGCAGATCCAGCCAAGCGCTAGATGGGACTGGCTGTGCAATCGCATCCGGCGGACAAGGCAAAGCATCGGTCAAAGCTTCCTGCGCGGATACGCGGCACACCGCCGCCAAAAAGATCGCAAACGCAGCCCGGAGTAACATTGAATGTGCGAGATTATTCACACCGAACCTGCTTTGCAAGTTTCAGTTTTAATGCGGTCTGAATTGCAAACTGTGCGTCATCTCAAACACCGCCGACAGGATGCTGAACACAACCAGCCCGACCAGAACGGCGATCACTACGATGATTACCGGCGGAATCAGTTGCGAGATCACGCCCACGCTGCGGTCCAGCTCGCGCTCATACACGTCGGCGATCGCCTGCATGGTTTCGGCGAAATGTCCGGTTTGTTCGCCGACGGCCATCATGTCGGTGAACAAATCTGGAAAGAGCTTTTGCTGTTGCAACGCAGCCGAGAGCGTCGCGCCATCGATAACCGCCTTGCGTACCTCGCCGAGTTTCAGTTCGAGAAAGCGGTTACCAGCGATCTCGGTCACCAGATCCAGTGAGCGCAGGAGAGGAACGCCGTTTTCCATCAGCGTTCCTAAGGTTCGCGCGAACTGCGCATAATATCGATGGCGAATCACTCGTCCGTAACCGGGGATCAGTAACCGGAACCGGTCCCATCCGATGCGGCCTTCCTGAGTGCGAACAACGGCACGGAAACCAAGGATTCCGCCGATCAGCAGCAGCGCGCCCACCCACCAATATCCGGTGATCGCATGATGAATTTGCAACAAGATCCGTGTCGGCAATGGAAGCGCGCCGCCGGTTTGCGCCATGAACCCCGTCAACTGCGGCACCATGAACGTGATGAAAATTGTGACGAGAACGGCGCCGGCCAGTGCGAGGAATGCCGGATAAATGAGCGCTTGTTGCACGCGGTCGCGCAATTCTTTCGCCTGCGTCAATTGCTTTACCAACCGCAGCAGAATTTGCGGCAACGCTCCGCTCGCTTCGCCGGCAGCGACGAGGTTCACATACACGGGCTGAAAAATCCGCGGCATCTCGCTCAACGCCTGCGAAAAACTCCGGCCATCGATCAGAGCCTGATGCAGAGTATGCGTCATTTGCTGAACCCGCGGTTGTTTCAAGCGTTTCTCCAAAACCGACAGCCCCTCGTCGAGCGTCATGCCGGCTTGCAGTAAATGCGCGAGCTGCTCTGTGAAAATGAGCAACTGCCCGTGCGGAATTTTCAGGTTCTGCGAGGGCGTAGCAACTTCAGGCGAGCCAAGCAGCCGCAATTTTCGTTGAACTGCCGGCAGCGCAGCTGCTTTGGCTTCTGCGGGCTTTGGCGCATCCACGATATCGATCCGAATCGGAATACAGTGTTGCGATTCAATCTGCCGGATCGCAACCGCTCGATCTGCGCAGTCGAGCACCCCTTCAACCAATCCGCCCTGCGCATTCCGTGCACGATAAGTAAACTGTGGCATCGGCGCGGAAAGTTACCCGGAAAGCTCAAATCGCAAAGTCGAAAACGCCCGATGCGTTTTCAAACAACGGAAATTGCTCCGCTCTTACTCTTGCTCGTGCTTGCGGCTCCGCGAAAAAAATTTTCTTGCCACGCGTCTGGATTTTGTTAAGACCGCCGCTCATGAAATGTGCAGCAGCGATCACACTCGTTTCCGTTGCGCTTCTTTCGCAGGCACTCGCGGTCTTGCGACCACTTTTCCCGGCGAAATCCTCACCGCCGTTTAACGGCGGAACGATCATCATAGGAGAGGATTCGATCCGGCATTTGCCCAAAAGCGCGCCTGCTACAGCGCCGAAGTAAGCGCTGTATCAGCCGTAAAAGCGCAGGCCCGCTCGCCTGCGAGACAGGAATGTTCTCACCTCTGGTCCGAGCTTCGTTCAATCCCTCGTCGCTCCGCTCCGCAAATTTTTTACTACGGACGGAGCTCTTCGAGATGTTGGCGCAGATAATTCAGTAGTATCCTTCTGCGTTCCGCACCACGCGATGAGGCGTGGGCGCCATACGCAATCGGGGTTGGTAACAACTCCGGATCGACGTCAGTAACCCGGTCGTAAATCGCATGCCAACGTTTCTTCACTGTCCAGGGAGAAATAGACAGCGATGCGGCCAATCGCTCGCACGTTTCCCCCATCAAGGCATGTTGTAAAAGAACTCGCTCCGACCGGCTGAAGTAAAACTTTGGCGCGGTGTAAATAAAAAGACTGGCGATGTTGCCACCGGAATGCGCGAATGCTTCGTTTTTAGTCAACCCGACGAGAAGCGGCCTCCGCGAAGGTTCTGGCTCGGAAAGACGATTTCTCCGAAAGTAGTTCGAGTAATCACGTCGGAGGCGGACCCCCGCATCGAACATCCATTGCGATGTTTCCGATCCGATCGGCTCTGCGAGGAGCTCTTTAACGCGATAGCCACGCAAGGCGAGATGAAGCGCCTCGCCTTGTTTTTCGCGTACTGCCAGGAATTGCTGAGGCGAAAATCCATCCTTTGCCCAGCCGTCGAAACACATGATCACATTCAATCCATCGCCGGCATTGGCCCGTGCGATCTGCTTGCGATTCAACACCGGCAACTTGCGCGAATGATATTGCCGGGCCAATCCGACGCCGAGATACGGAGGAAGCTTTAACCGCGTTTCCGAGCAGAATTCGTCGGTAAGGAAAAGGATTGCGCTGAAGGAAACGATCCGCGAACCCACTAGCCTAGCGCGGTTCGTTACGACACAAAATTGCATTGCTCCTTTGGAGAGCAACATGTGCCACATTTCCGGAAGAAGGCGCCAGCTGGTTTTGGTGTAAGGAAGTCGCAACGATTTGTGGAGGTCGTAGCACTCCGCAACATCCTCGACGGTTCCTCGTCGCGCCATCAGATTGATCCCGTCGGACCTCTTCGCTCCACGATTACGGGCTGCGCTAAACCTCACCGTTTTCACCTAGGAAATCTCCCCTAGTCAGTCTCGCAAAATACCGCTAAGTGATGCAAGAAAAATTTACACTTTTAGGGGTCTAGACCAATGGCAGATGCTGTTCTCAAGCTTCTAGCGAAGAAAAAAACGTATGCCAAAGAATGAAATCCTAAGAGTTGAACAAGAAACCGGACGCACTCAGTCATCTCTCGCGGATTGCTGGATTCTTCCGAGATACGAAGAGTCTTTATTTCTGCATCAGAACGATTACTGGGTCATTCGGTATCATGGTCAGACCGCATTTCTTAAATCTACGCGCGGGCTACACTGTCTCGCCGTTTTGCTTCGCGAGCCGGGACGCGAGTTCCACGTCACGGAATTAGTCGCTCGCCCGAAGGCTGCATCAGCTCCGGCAGGTGCCGCGCTTCGTTACGTCACCGGCGGACTCTATGGCGGTGTCCCGATGTTGGACACACAGGCAAAAGCGGAATACAAGTGCAGGATTGAGGAGCTGCGGAACGATCTCGAGGAGGCGGCGCGATTGAACGATTCCTACCGTGTTGCCAGAGCCCGAGGCGAGATAGATGCCATAATCGGGCAGCTGGCCGCGGCTGTCGGACTCGGGGGCAGGAACCGCAAAACTTCCTCAGACGCTGAACGAGCTCGTTCGGCTGTCACTAAACGGATCAAACAGGCTATCCACAGAATCGCAGACGTCATCCCTCCGCTTGGCCTTCACTTGGTAGCGAGAATCAAGACAGGATACTTCTGCTCCTACAACCCACATCCGGGTCGCCCGGTTACGTGGAAGTTCTGAATCTTCTTGCGATTTTAGCTGAGTTTTGACCCGGAAAGTCACAATGTGACGCGAAAAGTCCCGCCGTTAGTTCTGTTAGTTCTGTTTGATGGAGCAGTCGTCAGACAGCCCGTTGAATTCCTGTAAAATGCGCTTTCACCAGCCCTTCATCCAACAAAACCGGTACCCGTTACAGTTAAAATAAGATCGTACGACAGCAGAAACAGAGAACTATGAACGCGAAGAAAAAACCAATCAGTGCGAGGGCAGCTAGTGACGTGTCGAAAGTGCCTGCAGAACGGCAAAACTTCAAGGCACTCCTGTTGTCCAATCCAAACTATTTTGGTAATATCGCTAAGAGCCCATTTAAGCCCGTCAAAAAGCTGGTAGCTGATACGACTTACGAGGAACTGACCTGCGTCGGCTATAACCTGCCGCTGAGCCTGCTTGAGGCGACGGTCCAGATCAAGCTGTCTGGGGGTTATGGGGGCGCGCTCTGTTTTGCCGGGTCAACCGAGTACATCCGCTTCTACGTCAACTACGGAAGCGGCTGGGAGGACGTGGGCCTCACGTCGTTCAACGCTCACGACATCCCGAACTTTAAGGACTGCGCGGGACAGTCCGACAAGCCGCTCTCCTACGTGGCCACGCTGGCATTAGACCCGAAGCCCGACTGGTGCGGTCACCCGGTCTTACCGGCTGTCCGCGCCATCCTGTCGTGGAACCTCGCGCCGCCATTCGGAAACCCCGGCTGGACGCCAATCTGGGGCAACGTCCGGAACGATCACATCCAGATCGCGCCGCGAAAGTGGTTCTTCGGCGACCTCGTGGCGTCGCTTGGCGACCTGGTCAAGAAGGCTGAGGTCCCGCCGCTGATCGAGGAGGCCTACCCGCAGCCGATCCCACTCCCCGATCCGCCCCCGCTCGCCCTCGCTGAGTTGGTCGAGGCATACAGCGGCGGCAAGAAGGCGAAGGAGCGGGCCGTCCAGCCGCACCGCTTCGCGTACGAGCACGTCCAGTCGGCGATGGCCGACGTGTCCCAGTCCATGCTGGTCTCGATGGCGGCGGAGTTCAAGGGCCTCGGCCTCGATCTGGAGGCGATCGTCAAGGCCCTCAACGACACCAAGGCCGACGTGGGCTTCGAGGAGCTCGAATGCCTCGGGCTTGACTACGACCGCGAGCGCCTCGTCGCCACGCTCCGGGTTAAGCGGCCGACGGGCTATTCGGGCGACCTCTGCCACAAGGGCAGCCTCGAGCATGTCGCGTTCTGGGCCGACTGGAACAACGAGTGCGAGTGGACCTACCTCGGAACGGTGGACGTCAAGGTCCACGACATCGCGACGATCCCGGCCGGCGGGCTCAGCTATTCGGCGATCCTGCCGGTCGACCTCAATGCCCTGCGGCAGCCGTGCTCCAAGCCGAAGATCGCTCGCGTCAGGGCCGTCCTGTCGTGGTCGACACCGCCGTCTGCCGTCGACCCCGACGCCCTCACGACGTGGGGCAACCGGATCGACGCCCACGTGCAGATCAGGCCCGGAGATCCCATCACCGAGCCGGGGCCAATCATCTGGACGATCGGCGGCATCCGTCTGGACGACATCAACGTGTTCGGCAACGGGATGACCAAGCCGTCGGTGGTCTTCGCCCTGTACGGCTGGGCGTATGCGGACGAGTGGGCTCCCCACACGCGCGAGTGTCCGTTTGGGGGGACGCTCGTCATCCAGGGCCCCTCGTTCTACACGCCCATCCCATACAAGTACCGGTTCTGGGCCCAGGACGTGACGACCGGCGCGCCCCAAATCCTCATCAAGGATCCGTTCTGGACGGTCCCACCGGTGGGGCCCGGCGTGTGGCGGACGCCCGACCCCATGACTGGCTTCTCCTTCTACCTGAACCCGCTCACCCAGAACATCGAGAACGTGCTGGGGTACTGGACCCCAGGCGGGGATGACACGTGGCAGATCCGAATGGAGATCGCCAACATCTTCGACGTCGTCTTGGGTTCGACGCCTTGGTACACCATCCAGCTCGACAACACGGCTCCGCGGCGCAAGCCGCTGGGGGAGGCGCCACTGGCGAACGACACCATGGACATCCACATCGACGGAGGAGGCGACTGCAAGGACTTCACGAAGGGGACCCCGGTCGCCGGACGGTTCGTGGCCCGAGACGTGCACTTCGGTGCGTACTCGCTGACCACGCTGCCCGTGAGCCTGAGCCCGCCGAACCCGAGTCCATCGTCCGGGCTCGTCCAGACGGCCCCGGCGCTGCCGGCCCCGGGAGGGGATGCATGGTCGCTGGCCACCGGTGGAATGGAGCCGTGCGGCTACGTAATCCTGCTCCAGGTGTGGGACCGGACCATCGTCAGCAGCTACCCCGGGTCGCACAATTACAACTTCACCGACGTGGGGTTCTGCCTGCGCGACTCGTGAGGTCCGTCACTAGGAATTGATATGGGATTCGCAAATCTAAATGTTTGGATCTCCGAAAGAGATCCAAGGTCATAATCCGTGGCGTTCACAGATAATTGCGATCTCTTTGCTTCCGTCCACGAGGACGGTGTGAATCGAGTTATCAACCACATCCGGCGGCAAAGACCATCGTGGTTCAACTACGCAACCGCGGATATCGCCGGCAACCGGGAACTGTGGTGTTCCAAGATCGACGTAACCAGCGATGTAATCAAATACAAGAATCGCTTCTTCACCATCCTGCCGCCACTGCCCATCCTGGGGGCGGATGCTCCTCCCATCGGGATCGGATTCATCGCGCAGCTGACCAAAGCGTTAATCGACTTCCATCCAGGGAACAAGTTTACGCTTCCGCCTGAGTTGACGCCGCCCCTGCAACCGCAACATTTTGCGCTCGACTTCCGGGTGTGCGGTGGACTGGGTTGCGCCTCGGATCGCGAACTTGAGCAGATCCCCATCGGCGGCACTCAGCCTGTTGACCCTACTGTCGGGATCGCCGTCATACCCGAAAAGCAAGTGGTGCTACGCACCCAGCCAATCTGTTTCTGCCTGGAAGTGTTCGTGACCGGCCACTTCTCGCTCCAGAACGGCTTCCTTCTGGGGCACGTGGACGGCATCGAGATCGTGGATATCGCGCCGGACGGGCTGGAGTCGAACTTGGAATGCTACCTCAGGATGTGCGTCACCGCGGTCCTGCGGGAGAAGTTGGCGCTTGAGATGGAGAAGTTGACGTTGAGCTTTCCCTTATTCGATATCGCGACGGTGACTCTTTCGCCCAGCCCCAATCCGCCGGTTCCCAACAATCCGGCGGTGGAAGAAGATCAGCTCAAGATCTTCATCAAGATGACCGTCTAGAGGGAGCCTGACCATGAGCCACATGACAATCGCCGCATCATCGAACGCGTTCGTGCAGTTGTTCAACACGATCCGCGACAACTTCACGTTCTCCAAGAGCGACTCCGGCAGCTTCGGGCCGTTTTCCGCCAGTTACTCGGTGGCCCTGCATCTGGAAGACGGCAATATCCAGCTCAACAATGACGACACAGTCGAGGTGAAGCACCTGAAGATCGTCTGGGATACGTTGAAGGTGGAGGTGTGCTTTAACCTTCCGGGATTCTGCGTCGGCGGGTGGTGTATCATTCCGGATCCATGGAACGGGTGCCTGGTAGGGGTCCCCAAAATCTGCATCGGCGGACCAATCTGCGTTCCCTTGGACCTAAGCGGGCTGGTTTCCGAAGTGAACGATCTCAAGGCGAAGCTGAAGCCCATTTACTTCGTGGATCCGGCGCGGGTTGCGGGCGAATCGGATCTGGACGCTGAGTTTGCCGGCCATCCGAACAAATGGCGCATCTTTCTCGACCCGGTGTTCGTCCACGTGGATCCGATCGACATACCCGCGTCCATCGCGAATATCGTCGAAAATATCATCAGGAACGCCATCGAGGACATGTTCCCGGTGCTTCCCGGATTCATCGTAGACGCGCTGCTTGCGGCTATCGGGCCGATCCTGGATCTGTTCAAAGGGCTCCTCGGCATCGTGGGCGATATCAACGACTGGCTTACGGATTTGTTGATGAACACATTCGATTTGCTGGGGATCATTGAGACGGCGATTGCTGATTACTTCGCCGCCCAGACGCCGATTTACGAATTTGAAGATCCTTATCCGATCCTGAAGGCGGAGCCGGGGCTGATTCCCGTAAAGATTCCAATCCGGAACCTGGCATCGCACGTAAACTCGAAGGAAATGATCGTCACCGCCGATGTGGGTTGATGCAACGAAGGACGTAAAATACAATGACAACAAGATTGAAAACCACAGTCGATTCAAACCTATACACGCAGATCGGACTGGACAGCGCCTCGCTCACTATGTTGGGCACGATCGTGCATCAATTGGGCGAACCAGGAGAATATCGTGGAGCTCTGCACCACGGCGCTGATGTGAAAGCGGTATTCTTTATCACGGCGGACAGCAACAGTCCCGTGGCGCAGGTAACTCTTGATCTTGCCCGGCTGGAAAAGGCGCAGTCAGGCGCAGCACCGTCCGAAGGGGAAGGTTTGTGCGGCTGTAATGGGGATTCGACGGATAGGCGGTACACCGTCAATTCGCGGGGTTACGTACTGTTCCACGTCCAGAGTGGACAGGGCGGGTATTACGTGCGCCTGCGCCGGATCGGTGCGGCGGAGAACGACAAAGGCTACGATACGCGCACACTAAAAAATGGCGACGCGTTCACGGCGATGATTTTGCGACCAGGTACCTACTCGATCAGAAATACGCCGACCAAAGCCGCCACCAAGGTTGTGGTCCACTATCCGAAAGTCGGGGATAAGCCATACGTTCCGCCTCCTCCAGTGCGCATCGAATGCACTGCTACCGGGTTCGATGCCAGAGAACGACTCGAGCTCGGCGTCGGACAAGGCCTGATTTTCCACATCCGCACAGATTCGCGAATCGAAATCAAATTGGAGAAGCCTGATGACGGACCTCCGAGACCGGATCGCGGCCGATCGGGCTATCGCAAACTTCAACTTGCCTGAAACACGGGCACGGACGCCGGACAGGTTAACGAGGCTGGTCCAGCGGCTTGGTGTTGACGAGCAAGACGCTGAAATCCGTCGCTGTTTCGATTTGGTGTGTAAAGAATCCTGGCTTCCCGGCGCAGGCTGGTCGAGCCTGAATGTAGATGGCACGCCTGTGCAGTTTGCCCTCTCGCTATCGAAGGGACGAAGCACAGCCCTCGAGTTCGTCGGCGAGGCATTTCGAAGAACCATGGAATATCCGGCGCGGCGTGAATTCGGACTTGAACGTATAACGCGGGTGGCCCAGGCCATCGGCGTCGAATTTGAATTAGACGCCGTGAGGCACCCTCTCGAGGAAGTGACGGACGGAAGTACAGCACGGGATTATGAAGATCCGGCTGGAGCGTTTTGGATCGGCGCGTCGTTCGGACGCGAGGGTGCTCGATCGATGACGGTCTATGTGAATGCTCGCCGCGGCCCGGAAGCGTCGCGCTGGAACCCTGTGGCGAAATTCGCGGAGTCGGTCGCGGAAGGGGAGTGGCCGCGGATCTTTGCCATCGCGGAAGCGGGTGCGTTGAAACCGCTCGGCGCGGGAGTCCGGATCACAGCTCACCGCTCCCCTCACGCGCGCGTTTATTTCGGGGCGTACGGCGTAAGGCCCGGGGAATACCGGCGAATGTTCCGGGAGGCCGACGCTGGCGAGGAATTCGACTGCGCGCTCGCGCTGTTCTTCGAAGAATTGTTAGAAGGGCAGTCTTCTTTTCCGACACGATCGGCTGTGTTTTCCTTCGGCTCGAATGGCAGCGGCGGACTGTCGCCGAAGCTTGAATTGTGCGGACACTGCGCCTGGGGTGCTGAGCTTGAAGCTGAGGCGCACTGCGGCAAGTGGCTTCGGCGGCTGGGGATGGACGCGGATTTGTATTTTGATGTGGTCAGGATTCTCGCACACGATCCGGAGAAATCAGGATCGCCACAGCTTCACGCTTACGTCGGCGTCGGAATGAAGCATGATCAACCTTATGCAAGCATTTATCTGAATCCGGGACGTGACGGCTTATGAACGGCGCGGTCCAAAGAGGCCTGGCTTTCTTGGCTTCGCAGCAAGACGCCACGGGATTCTGGAACGATTGGCAGCTTCCAGTCGGTTCGTCGCGCATGTGGACGACGGCTTACGTCGGCTGGCGGCTCGCTTCTTGCGGGTTGGCGGCAAGCGCTCTAGATCGCGCCGCCGACTGGCTCGAGGCGAGCGAGCTATTTGGCGGTGGCTGGGGTTACGCGGAATCCACTGGAGCGGATGCGGATTCGACCGCCCTCGGAATTTTGTTTCTGCATACGATCGGCCGGCGCGCGTCTGCAACTGCTCTGCGGCGCTTACTCTGCTTCAGTCGAGACGACGGCGGCTTCGCCACTTATGGATTCGAGCAGAGCTTCGGGGCTTGGACTGCATCGCAGGTAGAAGTAACGGCAACTGCGGCGCTTGCCCTTCAGACCGCGCAAGTAGCACCGGACACAATCGCACGTGCGGTGGCGTTTCTGTACCGGCGGCGAAGGGTGGATGGGCTCTGGGATTCCTATTGGTGGATGTCGGCTTGCTACGCAACCGAAATTGCCGTGCGGTTGCTCGGCGAGAAGGCGCGCGGCGAAGCCTGTCGGTCGTTACGCAAAATGCAGCCGCGGAATTCCTTCGAAGCGGCTCTGCGGAGTCTCGTCCTTTGCAGCGACTCGGAAAATTTTACGCGCTCGCAGGATTTTGACGGAAGCTGGCCTTCCGCTCCTATCCTGAGACTCACCCATCGTGACGTCTATGCCCCAATCGCCAGCGACAACGCAGGACCGTGCTTTTGCGACCCGCAACGGCTCTTTACCACAGCGACGGTTGTCACTGCGCTCGCTGCGAATGGGATAAAGCCTCAGCGTGCGGGTTCTCCGTCTCGACGGTTGAAACCCTCCGTCTCCCGGCACTCTGAGCGAGCCATGTTCGACCTCAGTCCCGGCAGAGAGAACCCCGCGTCATTAGATTGATCCCGTCGGGCATGTTCGCTCGCGGATCACGCCCCAACGGTAAGCTTCAGCGTTTTCACCCAGGAAGCCTCCCCTAGGTTAGTATCCCAAAACGCCCTTATGGGATGCAAGAAAAATTTACACTTTTAGGGGTCTAGACAACCCAGGCGGGTTCTCGTAAAAAGCCATCCCCCGCGATCCCGCGGTTCGTGACTGGAGCGCGGGGGTCAGAAAAACCTAACGAAGCACGAAGACGAAAGGCTGAGCAAATGGCAAAGAAAATATCTAAAAAGAGGGGCGAAGGCCCGGCTGAAAGGCGCGGCGAGTTTCGAGGCTCCCCCAAAATGGGAGTCGCGCTAATCTCCGGAGTAACTTTTGCCCAGAAAGCGGTCGTTTATTACGATGTTGACGGAGTCGCTATCGTCGAGGGAGACATCGCCTTGGGAAAAGTGGAGGCGATTGCCGCGGCGACAGCGGCCCTCCGTGACGCCGTAGAGATCAACCGAGAGGTTGCACGCGGGGTTGGTATCACCGGCAGCCAATT
>JBKOYE010000008.1:0-23231 GCA_046725275.1 Verrucomicrobiota bacterium | reverse complement strand
GGCTACATCACAGCCGATGCCCGTCCCGAATTCTACCGACACACGGACGCGGCGAACGTCGATTTGAAAGCATTTACCGACGCGTTTTATCATCGCCTTTGCTTTGCGCAGCTTCAGCCGGTGCTGGATACGCTGAAATATCTTCGGCACGAAACGAACGTCTGGTTCGAAGTCACAACGCTGTTGATTCCGGGCGAAAACGACAGCGATACCGAGCTGCATCGGGTGTCCGATTGGTTCGCAGAAAATCTCGGGCCAGATGTGCCGTGGCATTTCACGGCGTTCCATCCTGATTTCAAGATGTTAGACAAACCTCACACACCTGCTGCGACGCTGAGTCGCGCCCGCGACATCGCGCTCTCGAAAGGACTTCACTACGTTTACACTGGGAACGTCCACGATCGCCAAGGTGGCAGCACCTGGTGTCCCGGTTGCGGTGAGCTTCTCATCGAGCGCGATTGGTACCAGCTGGGCGATTGGAACGTTCAAAACGGTCGATGTCGCTCTTGCAGTTACGAAATCGCCGGACGTTTTGAAGACGAACGCGGCGATTGGGGCGCGCGGCGCCTGCCGATAAGGCTCGCTGCAATGGGACACTAGCTACTGCGCCGATTGCTTCGTCGTCGGGCAAGCAGAGCCTCCGTCAAAGAGGATCTTCCACGAGCCGTCCGGCTGTCTTATCCATGTGGAAGTAAACGTGCCGATCTGCGCCCCCGCTTCATCGAAGACGGGACCGGTGGAGAATCCCAGATCGCCAGCGGCGTTTGTTACGACGCGTTCCGGCGTCCACCGGAAAGGTGCGACTGCTGTTTTGAAGAATTCTGACCAGCCCGCGATCACTTCTTGCTTCCCGCGCATAGTGTTGCGGCGCCCGAGAAACTGAGCGTCATCGGCGAGATATGAGAAAAACTTTTTCGTGTCGCGATCGGCGAACGCTTTGGCGAAGGCAATCTCAGTGTCGCGCACTTCTTCAGCTCGATCGGCAGCAGAAGCCGGTAAAGCCACAACAAGAAGGAGCAGGCAGAGATTGCGTCTCATACTTTTCGAGCCATTCAACATTGCGGGCGTGACGGGTGAGCCGAGAACTGAAGTCGGACCGCCTAACGTGGATACCAAACGAAAACGCTTCATGAGCAAATCGTGAACGAAGCAGACTCGATCAGCAATGACTAAACAATTTCTGTAGGGCGTTTGACTCATTCGCTCGCGCTCACTCGGTCTGCGACCTGCCCGTCCACGTGGCTCGCGTCTCCGCGGCTCCGTTCTGTGAAACACCTGGCATTGGCGTTTGACACAAACGCCCTACAATTCATGAGCGAAAATGTTTGTTGGACACTACCCACCTTCGGTCGCCGCGGCGATCTACTCCGAAGGCATTCGCGACCAGGCGGTCGCGGGCGGGCAGCGCTTAGATTAGAGAAGCCAATGTTTGTTGGTCACTACAGTATTGCCTTCGCGGCGAGAACGGAACGAAACAGAATCCCGCTCTGGGTTTTGTTCATTGCCGTTCAATTTCTGGATTACATCTGGGCCACGCTCGTGTTGGTGGGGATCGAGAAGCTGCGCGTGATCAAAGGGTTCACGGCAGGGAGCATGATCGACTCGTATTTTCACCCGTATTCGCACAGCCTGATCACCGCGATTCTATGGAGCGGTGTTGCCGCAATTGCTTACAAACCACTTTGCCGCTGGCTCGGCTACGGCTACACGAAGTCAGCTTCCTTGGTCATCGGCTTGGCAGTTTTATCGCACTGGATTCTGGACCTCGTTGCCCATCCCCGCGATCTCGCGATCTACGACAACAAATGGAAAGTTGGTTTCGGTTTGTGGAATTATCGGGATCCGGAGTTTGCGCTGGAAATCGCGCTCCTCGCCGGCGGGATCGCTCTGTACCTTGCGCGAAATGCGATGCCGGCAATTCGCAAAGGAGCTGTGATCGCGTTTGGAATCGCTCTCGTCATCGTGCAAATCGGCGACACCTACGTGCCGCGTACGCCACTGACCGATAAGGCCACTGCGATGGGTGTTTGGATCTTCTACACGCTCTTTGTTCTCACCGCGTTCGCCGTGGAAAAGGTCGGCGCTCGCACAAAAAGTGAGGGACCGTGATCATAATCATTTTCGGTGTTTCAGGCGCCGGCAAAACGACAATCGGCAAGTTGCTCGCCCGCGAAGTCGGCTGGCGTTTTATTGAAGCGGACGATTTTCATCCCGCCGCAAATATTGAAACGATGCGCAATGGTCATCCTTTGACCGACAAAGATCGATGGCCGTGGTTGCAACGGCTGCGACAACAGATCGAGCGATCGCTTGCTGCTGGAGAAAATGCCGTCCTGGCATGTTCGGCGTTAAAGCGAACGTATCGCGACCGCCTTCGCGTAGGCGCTGCGGTGAAGTTTGTTTTTCTTCGCGGTGACTATGCGCTCGTCGAAAAGCAACTGCGTAGCCGTCGCGGGCATTTCATGAACCCGACCTTGTTGCAGAGTCAGTTCGCTGACTTGGAGGAACCACAGCTCGATGAAGACTTGCTAACGATCGAACTCGGACGAACTCCAGAGGAAATTGTCGAGCGAATCAGAACGAAACTGAATTTGACCGGCAGCGATTAGCTCGATGTCACAGACCTGGAACCGCGCGAGTGGGCGGCTGGTGTCAGTAGCATCACAATTCCTGCTGCAAGTGCACAAACCATCAATACCGCGAATCCAGCGGCGAATGATCCGGTTTCGGTGCGGAAATATCCAAATGCGTACGGTCCTGCAAAACCTGCGAGGCTGGCGAGCGCGTTGATCGTTCCCACTACAACGGCCGCCTTGGAGTCACTGAGGATTTCCGTTGGAATCGCCCAGAACACCGGCAGAAATGACATCGGCACGCAGATGACGCTCAACAATAATACCGTCAGTGCATTCGAACTGGACAGACTGATCAGGCATAAGAACCCGGCGGCGCCGACGAACAGTGGAAACGCGGCGTGCCACCGTCTTTCGCGACCTTTGTCGGAATGCCATCCGTTTAATAACATTGCGACAAGGGCCACCATGTAGGGCACAGCGCCGAACAGGCCGACCTGAAGATCTGAAAATCCCGATTGGTACTTGAGAATAGTGGGCAACCAGAAAATCACACTGTATCCAACGAAGTATTGAAGAAACGCCGCTGCAGCCAACAGCACGACAGCACGAGAACACAGTGCCTGACCGATGCTTATCGATTGGCGACTTACCGGCTTTTCTTGTTCTAACTTTCGCGAAATCCATTGCCGTTGCTCGACAGTTAGCCAGCGCGCCTGACTCGGCCGGTCTGTCAGAAAGAAAAAAGCAACGGCGCCTAACAAGATGGCGGGAATACCTTCAAGAAAGAAAAGCCAGCGCCAGCCATCGATTGCGAACCAGTTGTGACCAAGTATCAAGCCCGCCAAGGGGGATCCAAGGATCAGCGACACTGGAATCGCAACCATGAAGTTGCTCGTTGCTTTGGCGCGGTCTTCGTGGACAAACCAATGGCTTAGATAAACGATTACCCCCGGGAAGAAACCGGCTTCCGCCGCACCTAACAAAAACCGTGCGACGTAAAGTTGCAGCGGCGTATTCACAAGTGCAGTCAAGGCGGTCAGCGATCCCCACGCGATCATGGTCGCGCAAATCATCCCACGTGCGCTCCAGCGTTCGACCAGCACCGCGCCGGGGATTTGCAAGGCCACATAGCTGACGAAGAAAATGCCGATCCCCATGCCGAGCACGTGATCGTTGAATCCAAGGTCGCGGACCATTCCAATCGCGGCGTAGGCCACGCTGGTGCGGTCAAGGTAGTTGATGATGTAAAGGAGGAAAACGAACGGAAGCAATCGAACGGCAATCTGGCGCCGCGTTCGGCCAATAATGGCGGCTGTGGCGGGCGCGATCGCGCGTGAGGGAACTCCGGTCATCTCAGATATCTTTGCGAAATCAGTGGAACAGGCGGAGTATAGCCGACTTGCAGAATCGACCACGCCAAATAGAGCGCAGTGCGGGACATCGCGTACTCAGACCGATCGTGATTCTTGCGATCGGTTTGGCTGCGGCGTGTAAAGATTGTCGCTCTCGACGTTGAAAATTCGATTCCAGCGTGCGCGATAATTCTCGAATGCGATCTGCGCGCCCAATTGCATCAGTTGTTCCTCGGAAAATTGCTTCCGCAAACGCGCATACAAATCGTCAGAGACATTCGCGGGCGTATCTATCATCGCGTCAGCCAGCTCGAACACCAGTCGTTCCGCGTCATTAAATAACGTGCGGTCGTCGCCGAGCACAGCTCGCAATTTGTCATCGCTCAAGCCCGCTTTTCTGCCCACGGCAGAATTGACATCTACTCAGAAGGGGCAACCAACCCGCGACGCGGCGCGGACTTTTCCCAGTTGAATGTAACGCAGCGAAACGATTCGTTTGCGGCCGAGCCCTGCTTCCATGGCGATGCCGCCCCAGACGAGGCCGGGCAATCGCATCTGGATCTTTGCCGGCGTAAAATCTTTCCCGAACATTTTGCGCATCACGCCGTAAAACCAGCGCAGATGCCAGGGCGCCTCTTTCTTCTCCAAACGTGAAACTCGAGCCATGCCGTATTCATAATCGTATCTAAAGATTGCTTTGGCCTCGGAAGTCACGTCCCGCAAGCATGGCTGCACTTGCGGCATTGGCGATCCTAAGCGTCCGCAGGTTTTCTTAGCGACGCGAGCCTGTTGACCAGTGTGTTGGTTCCTTTTTCCAAGAGCATTCCCCACGCGCTGAGCACGGCGAGAGTTGGGATGCAAATCAATAGAAACCCCCAGATCGGCACTTCCCGAATGCGAAGCCCGAGCCAGATGACATATGGCTGATGGATCAGGTAGAGCCCGTACGAATAAAGCCCAACAAGTCCGAACAATTTGGCGGGCGAAATAAAAAGCGAAATGATTCCGGCGATCCCGACAATCTCCAGCATGCAACACGCGCCTGTGGCGAAATCGACAAAGATGTAGTCGTAAAGGCCGTGATAGAGTTGTAGTGCCGCGGGGTAAAGGATCAAGCCGGTTACGAATCCTGCGCCGCGAAGAAGGAACCATTCCAAGCGCACGGGCGATTGCGTGTGCCACATCGCCAGCGACATTCCGAGCGCAAATTCCGGCAATCGACAAATTGCGAAACCGCCGAGTACCCACAATCCGTTTTGCGGCCAGAGCACGAGCAAGACGTATCGCGCAAAAAATCCCGCAGCACATCCAATTAGCAAAAACCACCATGGTCCAACACGACGCGCGGTCCAGAAGAGCAGGGGAAAGATCACATAGAACTGGATCAGCATGGAGAAGTACCACCACGCCGCGTTTAGATACATGAAGTTCATCTGGATATCGATGAACCGCAGGCCGAGCAGGCTCAGGATGATTCGATCGTCCACCGGTTCGAGGCGGGCAACAAAGGGCGACACGAGATACACCAAATGCGCGACCCAGTACATCGGATAGAGACGCAGGAAGCGGGCGCGATACCACGCACCCCAGGCAATATCCCCCGTTTCAGCGCGGCGCACGGTCGATTGCATGAGTGTCCAACCGCTCAGAATGATAAAGACACCGACGGCATGGAAACCGAGACCCGATATTTTGAACCAGGCCAATTTGAGGATCGTCAGTGTGCTTGCCGCGATGCCGCTCCAATCCGGCGGCGGAAGCACGCCATGCTGGAAATAGGTCGTGAAAAAGTGAAAATAGGCGACGAACAGAATCGCCAGCCCCTTTGAAATATCGATCCAAAGGAGCCGTTTCACCGCATCGGCTTAACAGCGCGAAACTACGTTGGTCAAGAACTAGAGTTCATTTCACAAATCGCGCTGTCATTTTGAGCGAAGCGAAACATCTCTTGCCCATTTTCGTTGTGCGCCGATCCAGAATTTGGTCTGAGATTGAAAGCCTGGCCTCGCGGACTTCGTCCGCTGCGTTGCAGCTTCGCTTGGCTCAGAATGACGGCGTGACATTGCATGCCCACTCGTTGGGTCTAGCGCCTGACAGAGACGCTCTGCAAATGCAAAACCAACGTGATTGACTGTTATCGCGCGACTCGCTAGAGCGGCATCATGTCTCTTACGAATACGCATGACGCTGCGCTTGAGCGCGGTCGTCTGTGCGTGGTGATCGCGACGATTGTCATCAACGTGATCGCGGTTTCGCTACTAACTTTGGCGCCATGGTCGGACTGGCGTACGGGAGCCGCGCTCAACGTTGTCGATAATTGCTTGCTCGTTGGATTTACAGTCGTTAGGCGCGACACATTGCTCGCGCGATTTCTTCTCTTCGGAGTCGTCGTCGGATTCGCGGAGCTTGCCGCTGACGCTTGGCTGGTCGATTACACGCGCACGCTCGATTACTCGATAGGCGGCGGGCCGATGATCTGGCGGTCGCCGCTATGGATGCCGCTGGCGTGGGAAGTCGTGGCCCTGCAGTTCGGATACATCGGGCTGCGTTTGTGGAAGCGCTTCGGTAAGACCGGCCTGCTAATGATCGGCTTGCTCGGCGCTATCAACATTCCGTTCTACGAGGAGATGGCGCGCCGGATTCATTGGTGGCAATACAGCGGTTGCCGAATGATTTCGTATACGCCGTTGTACATCATTCTTGGCGAGTTCGGCATCGCGGTGGCGTTCGCCTTACTGGCACGAACGGTACGGCGTGATTCATGGCGCGTTGCTATTGTTGCCGGCTTTGCTGGCGGAGCATCGATTTTTGTTTGCTATGCGGCTGCGTTTCTGATTACAGATCAGTTGATTAGTTAAGCTGAATGAAAATCTCAAAGGTCTTTACGCTTTCTGCGGCAATTTTGATCTCGGCAACAGTTATGCATGCAAGCGTGCCGATCATCGTTGCCACACCGGCCAGAATGCGTGCGGCGATGAAACTTGTTACCGACGCGCAAGATCTGCTTCAGACGGGCGACGTTGCCGGTGCAAAGCGCAACGTCGACGCAGTTCTCCAACGCGATCCAACGTTTTGGCCGGCGCTGTACGTGCGCGCGCAGATTTACTCACACGAAGGCAAATACGACTTGGCGCTGAAGGATTGCAGCGAAGCACTCCGACAAGATCGGAGTGTAGTGGAGGCTGCGTTGTTGCGTGCCAACATCAATGCTCGGCTCGGCAAGTACGCAGAAGCCCTGAAGGAATATGATTATCTTATCTCGCTTCATCCAAGGAACGTGACGCTTGCCAGGGCGCTGAGTGATCGTGCCTGGTTTCGGGCAACTTGCCCGAACGCATCGTTTCGCAATGGGCAACAAGCAGTGAAAGACGCAAAGGCCGCATGCAGCATCATGGTCTGGCAGGATGAACATATGATCGATACGCTCGCCGCAGCGTACGCTGAGACTGGCGATTTCAATTCCGCGGTGCAATACGTGTCGCAAGCGTTGGCTGTGAAAGGAATCCCGTCAGATAGCACGAAACTTTTTCAGCAGCACCTTGCATTGTTTCAACAGCACAAGCGTTTTCCTGTTTCACAATAGGCGACGAGTGGTAGGCGCGCACTCCGAGCGCGCCGAACACGAGCATGCTCGGGACTCCCATAGCCACAGTTTTAACCAGCTGTTAACTTGCCGAACAATGAGACGGATCGTCTCTCTCTTACCTGCTGCTACTGAGATCGCAGCTGCGCTCGGATTAATGGATCAAGTGGTCGGCGTCTCGCATGAATGCGATTTTCCTGAGGAAGCCAATACGCGGCCGCGGGTAACGCGTTGTGCCGTACACCAAGCTGGCCTGACGAGCCGCGAAGTAGATGAATGGGTTCGGCGAGCGTTGCGTGACAGCGGCAACATCTACACCATTGATGAGCCGCTTCTGCGAACACTGCGGCCTGATGTAATTCTGACCCAAAAGTTGTGCGACGTTTGCGCAGTCGGTTACGGCACTGTGGCGAAGCTCGCGCAAACTTTGCCGGGTCCTCCACGAGTCGAGAACCTCGAGCCAACAAGTCTGGCCGATATTTTCGACGACATTCGGCGTGTGGCGGAGACGTGTGACGTACCAGAGCGTGCCGAAAAATTGATCGAAAATCTGTCGGCACGCGTTGAGAACGTACGCCAACGAGCAGCGAGAATTCCGGATCGACGACGTTGTTTCCTGATGGAATGGGTAGATCCGCCGTTTTGTTCCGGTCACTGGGGGCCGGAGTTGGTCGAGATCGCGGGTGGCTACAATCCGTTAGGCCGCAAGTATCAGCCCTCGACGCAAATCGACTGGCAGGAGGTGCTCGATGCACAGCCAGAGATCATCGTGCTTGCGCTCTGCGGCTATGATATTCGTCGCGCGCGACACGATTACGAATTGCTCAAGCAGGTTCCTGATTTTGCATTGCTGCCTGCCGCCCGTCGTGACGAAGTTTATCTCGTAAACGCCAGCGCCTATTTCGCGCGCCCGGGTCCGCGCATCGTCGATAGCCTCGAGATTCTCGCAGGAATTTTGCATCCAGCGGAGTTTCCGGAGTTCGCTTCGCGCGGGGCTGATGATTCCCGTGTCACTCGAATTGGCTAGGATCCGACGCGTGCTGCCAGTCTCGGGGATCACGATTGCCTGTCGGCTAATGTTTTCAAAGATGCGGCAAATGTGATACCAAAATTCACGATTCGATCCTTCAATGACGAAAAATCCACGATTCATTCCCGCGCCGGAAATTGAGCGTCGTACTAACGACGAGTTAATCCAACGTGCCTGGGAATTTTTTCAGATGATACAGAAAAGACGAACCATCCGCGACTTTTCGGATCAACCGGTGCCGCGGGAGGTGATCGAACGTTGCATCCGTGCTGCAGGGACGGCGCCGAGTGGCGCGAACCTGCAACCGTGGCATTTCGTGGCGGTCAACGACCCTAAGGTGAAGCACGAGATCCGCGTCGCGGCCGAAATGGAAGAAAAAGAGTTTTACGAGCATCGTGCGCCGAGAGCGTGGCTGGATGCGCTCGCGGTGCTGGGTACCGACTGGCAAAAACCGTTTCTGCAAATTGCTCCCTGGCTGATCGCGGTCTTTGCCCAGCCATTCCAAACTCTTCCGGACGGAACCCGCTCGCCGACGTATTATCCGCTCGAATCGGTTGGCATAGCTACCGGAATGCTCGTTACGGCGCTGCATTCCTGCGGCTTGGCAGCTTTGACACACACGCCCAGCCCGATGGGATTCCTCAATCGCATTCTCGGGCGCCCGTCGCATGAGAAAGCGTTTGTGCTCATCGTCGTCGGCCATCCTGCTGAAGACGCACTCGTTCCTGATATCGCCCGCAAATCGCTCGAAGAGATCAGCTCGTTTGTGATTTAAAGACGCTGCATAACAAATCTGGGTGAATATGCGGGATTCGTGGGTGAATTTCGCGGATGCGAATCAGCGAGATGAATTGGATGATGCTGGAAGAATATCTCGAGCGCGACGATCGCGCGGTGTTGCCACTGGGTTGCACGGAACAACACGCGTATCTGAGCTTGAGTACCGACAGTATTTTGGCCGAGCGCCTCGCGATTGAAGCAGCCGAACCGCTGGGCGTGCCTGTGTTTCCCGTGCTGGCTTACGGGATTACGCCGTATTTCCGAGCGTTTCCGGGAACGATCACTTTGCGCGTGGACACCTACATCTCGGTCGTGCGCGAGATCCTCGACACCATGTCGGAGCAGGGGTTCAAACGCATCCTGATTGTCAACGGCCACGGTGGCAATACGCCCGCGCAAGGATTTGTCGGAGAATGGATGGCGGATCATCTCGGTGTGCGAATCAAGTTTCACAACTGGTGGAGTGCACCGAAAGTTTGGGCGGAGGTGGCGGCAATCGATCCCATTGCCTCGCACGCGTCGTGGATGGAAAATTTTCCATGGACGCGCCTCGCAAACGTTAAAATGTCGTCGGACCAGAAGCCGATGACCGATGTGGAAAAAATTCGCCGGCTCGATCCGAAATCAGTGCGCGAACATCTCAAGGACGGCAACTACGGCGGGTTGTATCAGCGCGACGATGAGGAAATGCTCAAGATCTGGCGCACCGGTGTGGAAGAAACGCGCGCGCTGCTGACGGAAGCGTGGGATTGAACGCGCTCCAACTACACACGGCCAAAAACATCACGCAGTTCGTCCTTTGCGTTTTCCAGAATACGCCTCTGTTTTTGCGGCAGATTTTTCCCGGCGCGATTGATGTAGAAATTTAGCATCGACATCGCTGATTGATAGGGCGTGCCCTTGCGCCGGGTGCTTCGTTCAGCAGAGCGTTTCAACGAGAGCGCGATCTTGCGCGAATCTTTTGCTTTGAAAACATCCTGCTCGAGGTCGAGCGCGTTGCTGCGCCTCATTACTTCCGCTGACCAGCGGCCGCGTTTGGCTGACTTGTTCGGCGCCTTGCTCATCGGTTGCATGATTTTGTAGGGCGGGCGCTTCGCCTGCCAATCCGTGCGGCAACCGAAAGCTGTTGCCCTACAATCATGTTTCTTTCAAAAGTAACCCAATTACGCGCCAGTGGCCATGCGCGTGGCGTTGACAAATTCTTCCGTGTGATGATCGATCTGTCGGCCACTGCGACCGCCGTTTTGGTGGATGTAAGGCGCCTCCATCAATTGTGGCAGTCGATGGCGGCGGCCAGATCAATTATTTCGGGAACGTTTGCAAGATAATTGCCGGAGAACGCGATGACGTCCGGCTGCCAGGATTGAACCGAGCGGAAAAAATCCCGGTGCGATTCGCATTGCAGGTTAATCAACCGCACCGAGTGCCCGGCGCGTTCAGCGGCGGCCGCCACAAGCGCGAGCCCGAGCGGCTCCAGCCGAAGATAAATCTTCGAATACATCAGACAGCTGGGATGCACCGCCAGGAATTTCATTTCTTCAGAGCAGGTTTGTTTGATTCTCCGGGAGCGATTGCCAGGTGGAAGAAATGCGCGCCAGAACTTCTGTTCATTCTTCGCATATTGTTAAGGTCGTGCGCGTATTTTTCAAAGACGTGTATTACATCGAAACGGTGATTGGAACACTGCGGCGCGATTCTTATGTTACAGGAGAAAGGAAATTTTTATGGCTGAAGCATCAAGCGACCTTGAAGGATCTGATTTCGAAAAAGGGTGTGAGACCGGAAAGGTGCCCGACGGAGAGATGCTTTTAGGGCACGCCTTTGGCGAACCAGTGCTTGTTGCCAGACGCCGCGACGAGCTTTTTGCGATCGGCGCAACTTGCACACATTACGGCGGGCCATTGGCAAAAGGGTTGATGGTCGATTGCACGGTACGATGTCCATGGCATCATGCGCGTTTCGATTTGCGCACGGGCGAGGCGATCGCCGCGCCGGCGTTGAATGACGTTCCGTGCTACAAGATCGAGAAACACCGGGATCGCTTTTTTATCACGGGCAAGATCGACAAAAAGCCGGCTCGGAAACCGAAATCATCGCCAGCAAGCGTAGTGATCATTGGCGCTGGCGCGGCGGGCGGCGCCGCGGCTGAAATGTTGCGTCGTGAAGATTACGACGGGCTGGTCACGTTAATCGGCGCAGACGAATTTTTGCCGTACGATCGGCCGAATCTTTCGAAGGATTATCTCGCGGGTAGCGCGCCCGAAGAATGGATCCCGTTACGGCCACCGGAATTCTATCGCGAGCAACAGATCGACACGTTTACGAACACGGCTGTCACCAGCATCGATTCAAAAGCAAAACAGATGAAGCTGTCAGATGGCCGCTCGTTAGGCTATGGTGCGCTATTGCTGGCGACCGGCGCTGAGCCCGTGCGCCTTAAGATTCCCGGCGACGATTTGCCGCATGTTTGTTATTTGCGAACGCTAGCCGACAGCCGGAGCATCATCGACAAAGCAAAAGACGCAAAGCGCGCGGTCATCATCGGCTCGAGCTTCATCGGGCTCGAAGTGGCGTGGTCGCTGCGAGAGCGCAAACTTGAAGTGGCTGTCGTAGGAAAAAGTTCGCTGCCACTCGAAAAAGTTCTCGGACGCGATTTGGGAAATCTGATTCGCGAAACTCACGAGGCGAACGGCGTAAAATTCCATTTGGGTCGAACGCCCGCAGCAATTCACGATAGAGATGTGCAGCTCGATGACGGCACGAAATTGGATTGCGATCTGGTCGTCGTCGGAATTGGCGTTCGACCGAACACAAAGCTCGCCGAACAAGCAGGCATCGCGACTGACAACGGCGTTCTGGTGAACGAATATTTGGAGACAAACGTCCCCGGAATTTTTGCCGCCGGCGACATCGCGCGCTGGCCCGATCCGCGTGCGGGTCGCATTCGCGTGGAGCACTGGGTCGTGGCACAACGTCAGGGGCAGACCGCCGCGCGGAACATTCTCGGGGCGTGCGAGTCGTTTACCGTGCCGCCATTTTTCTGGAGCAACCATTTCGACCTGCACGTTCACTACGTTGGTCACGGCAGTGGCGCCGATCAGGCGAGCGTTTCCGGCGATGTGAAAGGAAAAGGCGCCTCCGTGATTTTCCGGTCCGACGACAATATTACCGCCGTCGCGAGTATCGGTCGCGACCGCGAAAATCTCGAAGCCGAACTAGCGCTGGAGCGCGGCGCTGAATTCTCGCCACAATGAATTTTGCCGAAATACGCGGCGGTGCGAACGCTGGCGCTGCAACTCTGTCCGCACAGGTAGATGTTGTTCGATCGCGTCGATCAACTCGGGAATGTTTGATCGGCTTCGCCACGACTGAATATCCCTGGATATGAAGTCCGCTCGAGGCGAGCCGACGCCGAAGACCCGGGGAAGAAATCTGCTTCAATCGTCTTCATGATTGAGAAACCCGCATTGCGTTCCCGGATTGTCACGCAATGAGCCAGGTGACAAACCACGCTCCCAGCAAGCCCATGAGAACACCGATCAGAGGACTCGCGACGGCGAACCAGAATGGAATCGCCTCTCTTAGCGGAATTACGTCACGCCCTATATTTGCGGTTTGAAAAATGGTTTTCATATCGTCCAGCTTATTGTTCGATTCGGCCGCTGCGATTACGCGTGTGTTGGGTTTTTAAATCCCACTTCTGAGCCAATCACTGCTCCCTCTCGAGAAAGAGAACCAGTTGGTAAGTCCTCAACTTGCTGCGACTGCGGTCCGCGTGTCATTCCAGAACCGGATTGCCGGATCACAAAGATCGTGCTCGTAGCTCAGTGCGCTCAGGCTGGCTGTGTCTAACATGAGATATTTTCCAAAAACCGCCTCGAGTCCTAGCCAGCGAGCGGCAAACACTCGCAGGAAATGTCCGCTCGAAAAAATCAGCACGTTACCTTCGATCGTGCGCACACGAGCGACAACGCGATCAGCCCGCGTAGCTATATCTGCGGGCGATTCTCCATTGGGACAACCGTCGCGAAACAATTCCCAGTCAGGTCGGTTCGCACGGATGTCCGCTGTGCGAACGCCTTCGTAATCACCATAGTTCCATTCGACCAGATCCGGATCGACTTCAGCCACGGCTCCGAAGCCAGTCAGTTCGCAGGTTCGCTTCGCGCGCAGCAACGGACTTGTCAGAACCTTGGAGAAAACCAATCCGGCCAGTCGTTGCCGCAGGCGTTCAGCATTGTGTTCGCCGCATTCAGTCAGCGGCAAGTCGGTGCATCCTGTATGCCGCCCCTCGCGGCTCCAGACGGTCTCGCCGTGACGTGCGAGATAGATAACCGGAAGAATTTCGCTGCCCACGTGTGTCTATCCGAATGTTTCCGGCATTCGTTTGTCAGAAAACGCTTATCTCCCAGTTGCGGTTTTCCCAGCGCTGCTCGCGATTCCAGAAAATTGTAAACGCAAATACTGAGCCGACTGTCCAGTCCGCGGTTGGAAAATCTCCAAACCATAGGTTCAGTTCGTCCTGATGCGTCGTCTGCAACTCGTTAGTCCGCGCCCAATTGTCCGTTGACCAGACGATAGTCGCCTCTTGGGGCAGAATGATTCGCAAAATCTTTCCGCGCGACACACGCCGAAGGGGATGACGGAGAGTCCAGATCTCATAACGGTTCTTCCTTGGATTTACGACGTAGCGCTGATACACAGGCTCAACGCGATAAAAGCAAACGCCGTCGTGCCGGCTCCGCACGAGCGAAACATATTCGGCGTGCGACCAGCAAAGCGGCATCGCTGCGCCGGTGGGGCAACCGCGTCGCATTCTCAGGTGCGGCAGATCAACTCCGTCCCAAACCTGTTCAGTGAGCATCCCGCCTGCGTTGGAAAAATCTTCCATCGTTCTGATGAACGGCTTAGGGTCGCGACCGGCGGCAAGTTCGTAATGGCCGCGTTCTCCTGTCAAAATCGGCCAGCAACGGCCCACGCCCGTGCCGTCGTACGCGCTGCCGTCATCTTTTTGCCCGTAACCATCGTGATTGTAGCGACGCCAGCCCGGGCCCTGCGGTAAGTCATACTTAATGATGCGATCGATCACTTCGATTGAGTCGCGCACGAGCGCATCGTTTGGATCACGAATGCCGAACCGCACCAGATGAAGAAAATCGCCGCCCACTACATTGCGTGCCGGGTGCAGACCGCCTCCGTTGGCGATCTGTATCATAGCCGTGTTTGGATCGGCGTGCGGATCAGGCGTATCAGGATCTGCCGGATTAATGCGGATGTAGTGTCGCGGAATGCCTTCCGCCAATTCGCCCTTAGTCGTGACCGTCCATTCTTCGATGTGCGCCGCGAGCCAGTCGGCGTATGCGAAAACAAAATCAGCAGCGTCCATATGGCCGAATTCTTTGGCCCACTCAGCGGCGCAGGCGAGGGCGGCAATCACGACTGCCAACGTGGAAGGCGAATAGCCGGCGTTTTCTTCCCAGCGATCCTGCGCCGTCACCGGTCCCTGCAGAATCAAACGCGACGCGGCTCGTACGACCATCACGCGCGGATTGAACAGACCGAGCGCATGGTGCTTATGCAAACGCCACGCCAGCATTATCGGGAGGGCAACTTGATCAAGCTGCAGGCCAGACCAGTAGGCGGTTCCATCGATCCAACTGTTTTGCGGAAACGAGCCGTCGGGACGCTGGATAGCCGCCAGCCACACCAACGCTCGCAGCGGCGTGCCTGTTTGACCCGTTGCGAGAAGCGCGGTGGCACTCTGCACAAGGTCACGCGTCCAAACGAGATGGTAACCGCCGAGATCCAAATCACCTTTGGTTTCGCCCCAGGGAATGCTCATCGAGGCTACGATTGCGCCTTGAAAAAGTTTATCCTCGTGCGCGAGCAACACGCACCGACTCAGCCGATATTCACCACCGCCGTCAGAGGTGTCGCTGCTGAAGTCGAATTCGGGATTGACGAGTGTGCGTTGCCACTGGCGAACGTACGCCTGACGATGCCGCTTAAATGATTCGGCCAGTGATTGGAACAGTTTCGTGGCCGCGCTCTGGTAACTTCGGCCAAACGCAACCGCGACCGTGAATTGGTCCTTGTCGCTCAAATCGATTTCGCCGGTCAACGCGATGTTGCCTTGCTCGGCCACCTGAAATTCCCAGTCCATTTTGAAATTGTCCATTAGGTCCTGCCAGCCATCGCTGAAGCCGACGTACCCGACTGATCGGCGCAAGAAATCGGTGCTGCATGCCATCACCAAATGAGTGTTGTTGCGCTGCGCGTGCATGAGTTTTCGCCCGCCGATTTCCGAGCACCAACCGGAATTGCCAACGCCGCAACCCGCGATGTGCGGCGCAAGCAATGCATAGACCCGCAACTTGCCGTCCAGTGATTCGTCGAAAACCTCGAGTTTCGTGTGCACAAGCAACACCGATCCATGCGGATCCGTGAGTACGTGTTTCACCACACGATAGCGGCCGCCCGGCTCCGAATTGGTTAGACGATAAAAGAGGCAATCGCGCTCTGGGTATTCGATCGCGTGATCGAGATCGCGCTTTTCCTCATGGCAAAAGGTTCCGCCGTCAGTGATGAGAAACTGAAAATCGCGCGTGTTCGGTTGATCGACGTTCGGATAATAAATTTCGTTGACGATCCCGTGGCTGAGCGTGAACCAGACGCGGCAACTGGTGTGATACGCCGTGCCCACGCCCTCTTTCGCGCTCGACGTCCAGCGCGGCTCGATGCCCGGCGCGCCAAACGCTACTGAATTCTCGGGCGAACTCATCGCCTAAGCGTTAGACGAATCGCATCCGAACGGCAAGATCGGCACTCAAAATTCAACCACGGATTACACGGATAACACGGATCATGGATCGAGGAGCATACGCGTCCCGCGTGTTGGTCTCTTGCGTCGCGCGACGACGGACTTTTGGGAGAAAACCACGGATGACATAAATATTACGGATAGAGACCCCAGAACATCGAGCTCTTCAACGGTCGAAGGTGGAACGGATTATCCTCAACGCGTTGGCTGGCAAACATGCGGCCGCGCGGCCAGATATCTGGCGATTGGCGATCTACTGGCCATCGTCGTAAGGAGAAGCGGATCTACCGCCATGTCTCAATCCGTTTCCCAACCCGTGTAACCCTCGTAGCCTGTCATTCGTCGCGGGCAACCCTGTGCTTTCCTTACGCACAAGTACCTAAGCCCTTCACCCAGTTTTTCACGCCAAGTCACATTGTTCCCTAGGGGAGTTTTCACCAAAAGATAGGGGGTATTCCCCTACTTCGAAAAACAAGAATTCTCTTTACAACCTGCTGGGGCGGATGAAAATGCGCGCTTATTTCGCCCCCGGTTCATGGCAGCACGGGAACTGGTGGCGGACGATGAGAATACGCCAAATACAGACTCTGCCCTTTCGCAACTCGTGCGTGAGTTGCCAGAAACCGCACCAGTTTTTGCAGGATCTGCTTAGCATTCGAACTTCGGCAATCGGCATTTTGAAAATTTCCCCCCAGTTCCCCCCAAACAATCCCCCGGGCGACCGCGGTGGCGGTCGCCCGACTCAACCACCCAAACACAAATCATGGATGGCCACGGGAATGGTCTCCCCAGACAAAATTAAAACCCCCAAGCGCCGAGGAGGTGAAAATCCTCCCGGCGCTTTTCTCTTTGGGGGACAGGAATGTGGAGGGATCTTAGCGTCCTGACGAATTCGCGGCACTGAGGCCGCTCCCGCATTTGGACCGAGGAGCCGTCGCTGCCGCGACCTGGTAAATCCGAAAGCTTTCGCGAGTCACGATCTTTAAGCGCAAAAGGATTTGGAAGAAGTTGCGGCGAGGGTGCCGCAACCAACACGTTCGCCACGGTGAATGCGTCCCGCGGCGGACGAACCGCGTTCGTTCCCCGGACATCCATGTCATCCGCGTGATCCGTGTTTCCGGCCTCAAATTCGTGTGTATTCGTGTTCATTCGTGGTTGAACATTCTGTTTTTCTGTCGGCTTGATTCGGCCATGTTCGCGGATTAAGCGTGGCTCTGGCATATGTCTAGATCGAGCACGAGTGAAGTGTTGCGCGCTCACTGCGCGGCGATTGCGCAGGAGGAAGCAGTGCTGCGTGAGGGTGGGGGCAAGGCCGGTCACGAACGGCAGCGGAAGATGGGACGCTTGCCCGTGCGCGAACGCCTTCGTCATTTGCTCGACAAAGATTCGCCGTTTTTCGAGATCGGGCTCTGGGCCGCGTACAAAATGTACGACGAATGGGGAAAAATTCCTGCAGCGGGAGTCGTGACTGGCATCGGCAACGTCGAAGGCGTTCCGTGTATGATCGTCGCCAACGACGCAACGGTGAAAGCCGGTGCGTTTTTCCCAGCCACGACCAAGAAAGTCATTCGCGCGCAGCGGATCGCGTTCGAGTGCGCGCTGCCGCTTATTTACCTTGTTGATTCGGCAGGGGTGTTCCTGCCGATGCAGGATGAAATTTTTCCGGATGAAGATGATTTCGGCCGGATCTTTCGCAATAACTCTGTGATTTCAGCGGCAGGCATCCCGCAGTTTGCCGCCATCATGGGTAATTGCGTCGCCGGCGGCGCGTATCTGCCGGTGTTATGCGACAAGATTTTGATGACGCAGGGCAGCGGCCTATATCTCGCGGGGCCGTCGCTGGTGAAAGCGGCCATTGGCCAAATTGTCGATGCGGAAGAACTGGGCGGCGCGCGAATGCACTCGGAGATCAGCGGGACGGTGGACTTTTTCGAAAAAGATGATCCGTCGTGTCTCAAGCGTCTTCGTTCGTTAGTCGCATTGCTGCCTGAAGGCCAAGCGCCCTGTTCGCTCGGACAGCGCGCCCTACCAACGAGATCGAAACCGGCGAAAAATCCGGACAGTGTTTATGATCTATTCAGTTTCGACGGCCGCAAAAATTACGACGCGCGCAACCTGCTGGCCACGATCGTCGACACAGACTCGCTGGATGAATACAAGGCCGACTACGGCAAAACGCTCGTCACCGCGTATGCACGCATCAACGGACGTTCGGTGGGAATTCTGGCCAACCAACGCGTGCAGGTCAGGACGAAAAAGGAAGGAATCCAGATGGGCGGCGTCATTTATTCTGATAGCGCAGATAAAGCGGCGCGTTTTGTGATGGATTGTAATCAGACGCATTTGCCGATTATTTTTTTCCAGGACGTCAGCGGGTTCATGGTCGGTCGCGACGCCGAAGAGAGCGGGATTATTCGGAGTGGCGCGAAACTGGTGAACGCGGTGAGCAATTCCGTCGTGCCGAAGATCACGGTGGTCGTCGGCGGATCGTTTGGCGCCGGCAATTACGCGATGTGTGGCAAGGCGTACGATCCGCGATTCATCGTTGCCTGGCCTAACGCGCGTTACGCGGTCATGGGCGCCGCGCAAGCGTCCGACACGGTGTTCTCGATTCTCGCGAAGGCGCGCGAGCGCGGCGACAAGAAAGCGTCGCGCGAGGAACTGGAGGAACTGCGCGCTAAGGTGAAACAAAGTTATGAAGAGCAGACCGACATCCGCTATGGCGCCGCGCGCGGCTGGGTAGACGCCATTATTCAACCGCACGAAACGCGCGACGTGCTGATTCGCCTGTTGGAATACGTCTCGCGTCCAATTCCGAAAGCGCATTTCCATACGGGAGTGATTCAGGTTTAATTCATCATTCGGATTCTATCATTCGCACCATGCCCGTCGTTTTAATCGAAAAACAATCGCCGCAGATCGCTGTGGTAACTCTCAACCGGCCTGAGCGCCGGAACGCCCTTACGCTCGAGCTCCTTACCGAATTATGTGCGGCAGTTAAGGTCGCATCCGAACAGCCGGAGCAGCGCGTAATGATTTTGCGCGGAGCCGGCGCTGCGTTTTGCACCGGTCTGGATTTGAAGGAGGCCGCCGACTCGACGAAGGCGCATGCGACCGCGGAGATGGTTGCGAACACTTTGGTCGCAATCAGCCAAACACGTCTCGTTACCATTGCGGCGGTGCATGGCGCAGCAGTCGCCGGCGGCGCAGGGATAATGTCGGCGTGCGATTTTGTTGTCGCGGCGGGAGGAACGAAGATCGGATATCCCGAGGTTCGCCGCGGATTGGTTGCGGGATTGGTGATGACATTTTTGCGCCGACAGGTCGGCGAACGAAACATGCGCGAGTTGTTATTCAGCGGAGAGTTAATCGACGCCGCACGCGCGAAGGAAATTGGATTGGTGAATCGCGTCGTTGCGCCAGACGATGTGATGAGTGAAGCACAAAAATTCGTCGCGTCGGTTTTGCAAGGTGCGCCGGGTGCGCTGACGCGAACGAAACGATTAGTGGAAGAACTCTGGTGGCGTTCGGTGAAGGAAGATGTCGATGTCGCGCTGAAATATCACATGCAGGCACGTGAATCGGATGAATCGCGGGAAGGTATCGCCGCCTTTAACGAAAAGCGACCGCCGAATTGGGCAGCGTAGCAGCAAACGTAAAGGTGGAACCGATTGTCCCCAATCGGTTGGCATCGGCTCCGGTCAACGTGTTGTGGACAGCACGTTCCACCTTTGTGCTCCGAGATTCCGCGAACTTTGCCGCCGCAGCTCACGCAGTTTGCGGCGGCCGGGAAATCGCCGCTCCGGCGGCTGCGGATCCAGCGGCGGGTCCTTGATATTGCGCGCTGCCGAAGCCGAGAATCGGGAAGAAAATAATTCCTAGCAGAATCAAACCAATCCCAAAACCCGCTCCCTTCCCGAAACTCTTTGCCAGGTCAATGCAAAGAATTATCCCGATGATGAAATTTATGAACGGAATGAACAACAGGATAACCCACCAACCAGGTCGCCCAACAATTTTACACAGGATGTTATAGATCGGGATAATCGCGGCCCAACCAGGCTGGCCCGCCTTGCTGAAGATTTTCCAGCAACCTGCAATCATTAAAATCGCGAACGCCAGCCAGAAAATCCAGAACAGTGGGCCGGGTGCCTCTCCTTGGGCAGAGTAAGAATACTCGACCTGCGCGAACAGACGTGTGGGAGTGAGCAGAACCGTTTGCGTAACTTCGATGAGTGAGTTCATAGAGTTGAAGAGTTAAAGCCGGGTTTAGAAGACTGCTGCTGGCGCGGCAAGCAAAATCTTTTGAGGAAGTTACGCTGTTTACTGTTGCTCATTTGTAGTTCCGCGGGAGCGTCGCCTCGCTCTTTGTAAGGGAGAGGGCGCAGGTGAGGGTTACCGTTTGAACAAGTAGTTAGCCGGGCACTGATCCCTCACCTCAATTCGGCCCCCGTTGAGCAAGGGGCGTCGGCACAAGCGAAAACGGACTACCAACCGCAAAATGCCTGCGTGATTCACAACGCAGGACGTTACTTGTGCATCTTCTTCTTGTGTTTCTCTTTAGCCTTTTTCTTTACAGGTGTGGATGTTGGCGTCGGTGACGGCGTACCGGAAATCTCTGGCGTCGGCGATGGTCGCACCCGTGGCTGATCCAACATGTTTTGATGATCAGTTTTCAGTGCTTGCAACGCCAATTTGAGTTCCGGAGTCGTGGCCAAGGCACTCATCCGCTGATAATACACGTCGTAGTAGTTGTGAAGCCGATTCCGTTTTTCCAAATCCGTCCGCGCGGCTTGCGCATATTTCTTTGCGGCCTGCACCTGAGGATCGTTGACCGTGCGATTTTTCAATTCCCGCCATAGGACATGCACCCGCAGCGCATCTGCGTCCTTGCCCAGCGATTTTGGTTTGAAACTATCGTCGAGCTGTTTCAGCTCCGGCAACTCAGGTCCGTTTGGTGGCGGCGTCGGGCTGACTTCCTCTTGCTCTTGTTTTGGAAAAAGATCCACAGACGGCGGCGCTGCCTCCTGTCCGTCTAGCATCAGCGCGGCAATTAGCAGCGCTATGGAAACGATTAACCCGTGTATCTTCATCCCAGCTTCTTCGCTCAATGTAACCGAATTTCCCGATGCGGGAAGGCGCTAGCCGTGGTGAAGGAACACTAACGATGCGTGGAACCGATGCTAGCCGTCAGTCGCTAAGGGCAAAGCAGACTCCGACAGGATACGATCGAAGCGGGGATCGTTCCGAAGGTCATCCCACACGGGATTCAATTTCAAATCACCGTAGTTGATGAAACCAAACGGCAGCTTCACCAGCTTGCTTAATTCGTCGAAAGTAGCGTCGCGGTCTGCCGTCATAACCAGCACTGCCACGAGATTCATCTGGCACATGGCACTGAACACTGCGTCAACGCTCGGCGGAAGCATCTCGGCGGCGTGACGCGCACGCCGGAGCGCCTCTTCGTTCTCGCCGAGTCCAACCTCAGCGATCGCTAGTTCACCAAGAAGTCGGGGGTCATCTGGCCGCGGGATGAGCGCAAGCAGTGCCGAGCGCTTCGTCTCCGCATAAGCCTGACGTTCCTCGTTTACATTACCTTCCGCATGAGCAACCGCTGCCAGCGTGAGCCAGAAATCCGGCGTTTTCTTTACCTCGTCGCTTGCCTTCGCGGCGAAGGCTTTGGCTCCACTGTAATCTCTTTCGATTAAGTAAAGCCGGAGTCGCGCGGCCTGGTAAGTCACGTCATCGGTATCGTGGATTGAGTCGAGCGCGGCATGTGCCTCTTCTAGATTCCCCATTCCGAGTGCCGCATCGCTCTTCATCATCAAAAGTCCCGTCGGCTTTGCTCCACGCAGGCGCGCTATGGCCGCGTTTGCCACGCGCTCGGCATCACGAAATCGTCTCAACCCCGAATACGTCTGCGCGAGACTCGTAGCGAGCCACGCATCCTGGGGATCAAGCTCAACCGCTTTTTCGCCGTCGCGAATCGATGCCGCAAATTGCCCTAGACGGCGTTCGACCAATGAAGCCAGGGTAAAGAATTCAACTTCATGAGGCGCGGAAGAAGGGATACTCGATAATTCCTGTTCTGTCCGGCGGTAGTCGCTCAACCCATGATAATAGTATCGAGCAAGAGCCAGGCGCGCTTCTTCGCGATTTGGCTCGAGCCCCAGCGCTGTCTCCGCCGCATCTTTCGCGGCAGCGAGATGCTGCGGCGAATGATCCTCGCCATAACGGTACTGTAAGACGTACGCCTCACTCAGCACACAATAGGCGAGAGTGAACTTCGGGTCGCGAGCGATCGCCCTGTTGAGAAAATCGATCGCTACGTTCCAATTCCCTCGCGGAATAAGTCCACCTCCAGCGCGCAAGGCGGCGCGGGCGCGGAGATAAAGATCATAGGCTTGCAAATCCTGTGTGGGTTGCCTCCAAATCTCAGCCTTTTCGCCGGTGGAGAGGGTTGCTTTGAGTTGGGCTGCGATCGTCTGCGCGAGCTCACTCTGGAGCGCGAAGATGTCCTCCAATTTGCGATCGTACTGCTCCGCCCAAATCTGTGTGTCTGTCTGCGTGTCGATGAGCTGGGCGTTAATTCGCACGCGATCGCCCGAAATCTGAAGGCTTCCCTCTAACACGTTCGTAACGCCCAGGTCGCGCCCGATCTGCTTCATGTTTCTATTCTTACCCCGGTATGCTGCGACACCACTGCGGCTGATGACCTTCAAATCTCGCACTTTGCCCAGATCGGTCAGAATATCGTCCTGAACGCCATCGGCAAAATATGGCTGAGCGGTGTTGTCACCCAAGCTTTCGAAGGGCAGGACAGCGATACTTTTCCGGATATCGGAGACTGGTGCACTGAGTCCCCGCGCCCTCGTGCTCGCCGCTTCACGGGGATTTTGTTGAGAGCGATTCCAAAACGCGAACAGAACTCCGGCCATCACAATCACGACAGCCACGCTCGCCTTAAGACGTGATTCATTCCGCTTGACCAGACACTTCGCGCGATAACCAAGAGTAGGGTGACGCGCGACAACCGGCTTTCGCTCGAGATGGCGCCGAATATCAGCCCCGAGATCCGCTACTGTGGCAT
>JBKOYE010000132.1:0-5888 GCA_046725275.1 Verrucomicrobiota bacterium | reverse complement strand
AAGCAGCGGTTAGCGTATTAGGCCCTGGCGCGCAATCCCTCGCCGCGAAGTATTTCGCGAAATAAGGCAGAGAGCGGGCCTGAATGATTCGCTGGCTCCCTTCTGAGTCTTGGATTCGCAAGACAAGAAACGGTGAGTCTTTCGGAAAATACGCCCAGACCGTACTCACCGACGATGTAAATTACAGAGGTCCTTCGGACGAGGCAAAATAGAAAGATTACGTCATGAGAAAATTAACCCCGACCCTTACACAAAGCGGGCTGCTGGCCGTGTTGCTGCAACGCCAGCGCTACAAAATACGCCAGTTGACCTGGCGTCGTGCACGACGCAAGCACATGCGCGCTGCCCTTTGGAGTACCCTCACCTGGCCGTGGCGGGCGCTTACGGCACCCGTGCCCGTCCGCCGTTCGCGCCGAGCCGTTCGTCGGATACCTCCCGCGCCGATCTTAAATCTTTTACCGAATCTTTTACCGAGTCCAATTGCAATGTCTCCTCCAATTCACACGTACACCGAACTCCAGCAACAGATTCACGACGATCTGCGGATCCAACATCCAGAATGGGTCAAGCCAAATGGCGAATCTCCCATGTGTGATTCGTACGAAGCGTGTCTCACGGAAATGCTCGACACTTTGACACCAAGGGGATCCAACGGATCGATCGTTCCTCTTCATCGCGCGCTGGAACCGGCAGTAACTGGAAGCTAAAGACTTATAGAATATGTTTTCAAGCTAGTTGAGCTATTCTTATTCTGTTTGGGGGATCACCTGCTACGGAGCGATCATCATCGCCGCTGCGGTTTTCTGGCAGCGTAGTGGGAATTGTGAGAGGACTGAATGAGCAGAGCAGACATCAGCGACAAGTTGGTTCACTTCACGGGCCCTATGATAAGCTTGGGACTATGAGGAACATCCACCGATGGGCACTTTTCTTCATAGCTATAGGAATTGCCCTCTGGATGTCTGGCATTTCTCCACAACTAGGCATTATCATATTTGTCATAGGTCTGGTCGGCTTGGTGATCGCGTGGGTTATACGTTAGTTTTCAAACTGTACCACTACCTGAAATTCTGATCGCTTGAAATCAAACAGCAAAATGAGTTCAATCGATTAGGCTACGGACTCTCAATCCGTGACTCGTGCCTGCAGTAGTCAAATTATTAAGCGCGCTTACATCACAGTCTCCGATTCGTCTCAGTAAATGGAATGCTCCACCGGACCGCGCCTTCGCAATCCAGAACGCGAATCTCGCCAGAGCGAAAACACGCGCAGCGAAAATCCGCCCGTTGGGCAGGCAGGCTTAGAAGTCCGCGCGGTGCAGAGGCAAGATGCCCTGTTCCGACAATACACGCAGCGCTAGCAATCTTGCTTGCCACAGGCGCGCGCATCGCTCATTATGAAGTCCCGATGATCAGGGCGAATTGTCGGGCGCGGTTCACCGCAGCCGATTTCGACTTCATTGTGCGCACGCTCGCGCGGTCGCAAACCGACCAGGTTTCTCTGGTGGATCTTCTCAGCGATGTCGAAACGCGCGACTCTATTCTCGATCATCCGCGGCTGGTCGACGCTATTTTGAATCACTGCGGCCAACTGCACATCTCGTCTCAATTTTATTTTTACGTCCTCGCTCGGCATGTCCTGCAAGAGAGTGGAATCGGCGACCGCAAACTTTCCGATTACATCGCTTCATTGCTCGAAGCTTTTTCGCGCGCTAGCCGGTTGCACATCTGCGATGAAAGTCACCATCTAGCCGAACAATACATTTCAGACATGTTGATCGCGCTGAATCGCGCTACTCCGGAGCAGGCGTTCCTGCTGCGGGCGCATATTGGCAATTACTCGCTTTTCATCAGCGGAATTTTCCACGAGAACACGCAGCGCCGCAGTCTGCGTGGCGGACCGGACATCGAGTTTTACGAGCAGGTCGGCCGGACGAACTATCAACTTGTTTCTTCGCATGCAGTGGCGCGCCGCTGCGAACTGGATGACGTGTTCGAAGGCCTGGCCGATCGGTTTCGCGAGGTGCGGCTCGCGCTGAATCAGCTTTCCGATCAGTTGCTGAATCTGGACGAAGACGCGCGTCCTTCGCTTTGTTTGTGAACGAGACGCTGTTCAGCCAGATCCAGCGATTGTTTGAACGAACATACGCGCAGGTCGGAATCAATCTGGAAGATTGTCTGATTGATCGGACGCGCTGCGCCCAACTAACCCTGCTGGCGGGCAAATCAGCCCGCGAACTCAGCGAGCTTGCGCGCACGTTTTTGCGCCGCGCTGGCGACCAACTTTATGTCGGGATTTATTATTCGCGCTGGCTGATTGAACAACTCGAACAACACGATCCGCGTGCGGGGTTGGGGAACCGGAATATCCGATCGCTGATCACGTTTGTTGAAGAATTGAATCACGCATTGCACGCCGCGCTCCAGTTCAAACGCGGAGTGCGCGAGATCGCATCGGAAGATTTTGCGCGCAACCTTGAGCTTCAGGCGCAGGTGGACACGTACTTGGTGCTTCTACTGTTTGTCGCCTTTTTTCGAAAGACCCAACGCGTCTCCGCGACGGACCGCCGGTGGCTGCGTTTTCACCTGTTCATGCGGCAATGTCCCAACGCATTTGGCGATGCAAACCTGCGTGGCCGTTATCTGGAGACGAGCCAGCTTGCAGCCAGCTACACGCGTTATTTGGATACTCTCAACGGTGTGCGGCGCCTTGACGAAATCCGCCGCTTCCATTCTCTCGACTACTTCACGAAAAAACAGCGCATCCTTGCGCTGAGGGATCGGCGAACGACTGCCGACCGTCTTCCTAAACGCTGACGGCTGGGAAGCCGTCACTCCTTGTTTTGGCCCTTGAATCATGCAATTCATTCGCTCATGCGAATTTATCCCAAAAGCCCGAAAGAAATGACGCGTGGCATGATGTATTTCCCGCGAATGCTAGACAAGATCCGGCTGCATGCGCGAGGCGAGTTACACGAAGATTATCAGGAAAACTTCGGCGCGCTGAAAGCGGCGGACGGCGTGTGCTGCAATTTCCTGCGTGTGCATCATCGCGATCTGATTGAGCGTGTGAAGCAGGGCGGGACGGACGAGGAAATTCTGGAATGGTGTTTCGAAAAGGGCCGCCGCTTGAACGAAGGCGATCTCTTTGTTTGGAACGGATTCGCATCGAAGCTCGGGTGGCGCGATTCGGTCACGCCGCGGCTCGAACAACGAAAAAAAGAGATGGGAATCGCCGATCGCAACGACATTCAGTGCATTCCAGACCTTATCGATTTCGACGAAGGCCGATTCTCGGAGGCGAGCAAAAATTCGTGAGTTCTGCGAACTTAGCGTGGGTACATGTAGTCGGCGTAGCGATTGGTCTTTGCTCTCTGGCTTTCACTGCTTGCCAATATGACATCCCAATCACATCGGGTCCGACTCGAAACGTAGAGCAACGGCTTCTTGGTAATTGGACCTCGCTCGACGGTAAGGAAAAAATGAAAGTGCGGGCGTTGGATGACAGCATCTACATCGTTTACTACGACGGTGATCTTTTTCGCGCTTACCACTCCGACGTCTCGCAAACGCCTCTTGCGACTGTCCAGGACCTCAATTCGACCGATCGCAAGTATGCTTACGTCATTTGGAAATTGTCGGACGATGGCAAGAACTTGAGGTTGCGGAACATCAACGACAAGGTTGTCCCAAAGGAAACCAAGGACTCAGCCAGTGTAGTTGCGCTCCTGACAGAAAACGCCCGCAATCCCCAGCTCTTCGGCGAGGAGATCGAGTTTAAGAAAGAGAAATAGTAGCGGCTTGGCATATTTCGAGCCTGGCAAACCCGATCAAGATGCTGTAGCGGGATTCGAGATGCCTGAGAATCAATTTCACCGCGTCGCGCTGCTCTCATTCGCCTTGTTCCTCTGTGCTCAGCGAGTGAGTGCGCAACAAACACCGGCCGCATCAAGTCCGAACGGATCGCCATCGCCGACTCCACCTGTGTTTTCGCCGCAGACACTGTCGGAACTGAAGCAATTGCAGAAGGCAGCTCTGGAAAGCGATTATGCTTACCGCCAGGTCGCACATCTGGCCAACAACATCGGGCCACGTCTAAGCGGATCTGCACAGGCGGCAAAAGCAGTCGAGTCCGTCGCCTCCGAATTGAAAGCACTCGGCTGCGACATCCAGCTCGAGAAGATCATGGTTCCCCACTGGGTACGCGGCGAAGAGACAGCGGCCCTGGTTCAATTTCCCGGACAAGCACCGAACACCACGCAGAAGATTGTCCTGTGCGCGCTGGGGGGCAGTGTGGCCACACCTTCCCAAGGCATCGAGGCCGAAGTGATCGTAGCGACCAATTTTGACCAACTGAAATCGATGCCTCGCGAAAGAGTCGCGGGCAAAATCGTGCTGTTCAATTACCCATTCGACAAACAAATGGCCGCGGAAGGTCGTAGCTTCCAAGCGTATGGCGAAGCCGTTGTCTATCGCGCTGACGGCCCGAGCGCAGCTGCCAGGCAGGGCGCTGTCGCGTGCTTGATTCGCTCCGTCGGCAGCGCGGATTACCGGCTTCCGCACACCGGATTAACAGCTTACGCGGCTGATGTGCCGAAAATCCCAGCGGGCGCTGTGACAGCCGAAGATGCTGATCTAATTGCTAATCTGGTTCTGCAAGGATCGGTGAAAATGAAATTGACTCTGACGCCGCAAACTCTCCCGGACGTCGAAAGTGCAAATGTGATCGGCGACATCAAAGGCAGCGAACATCCTGAGCAAGTAGTTATCGTTTCTGGGCATTTGGATTCTTGGGACCTCGGCACAGGCGCAATCGACGATGGCGCAGGTGTCGCAGTCTCGATGGAAACGGCGAATCTGATCCAAAAACTTCGCCTAAAACCGAAGCGCACGATTCGCGTCATCGCCTGGATGAACGAAGAGAACGGTGAAGCCGGATCAAAGCAGTACGCAAAGGATCACGAGAAGGAATTCTCAAGTCATTTCGCAGCGATGGAAACAGACGGCGGCGCCGGGCACCCAATTGGTGTAAACATAAAGGCGAAGCCGGAAGTGAAAAAGATGTTCGCCCCTGTCGCGGCAATTTTGCAGGAATCCGGAGCAGGCATACTGGATCTCGTCGAACACTGCGGCGCCGACATCGAGCCGCTCGAGAAAGCCGGCGTGCCGGCTTTTAGCCCGATCCAAGACAGCCGTTTCTACTTCAACTATCACCACACGGCAGCTGACACCCTGGACAAAATTGTGCCGAAAGAATTGGCGGAAAATTCTGCTGTGGTGGCAGTCGTCGCGTACGCGCTAGCGAGTATGGAAAGGCCATTGCCGCGCTGACTGTAGCGACCGGTTCGCCGCAGGACGAATCCGTCCGGTGTGCGGACCTGTGGCCGGTTCATTTTGCGTTCTTTTCCGACCTGGGAGACGGCCCACAGGGCCGTGGCTACAGCGGCTAAAATTTCATTCAGTTGCGTTTCAAATTGCGCGCCTCGTTGAGCACAAAATTTGCCAGCCGACGCCCCCGATTGCGAACAAATCGCCACGGCCCGGCATCGACAAAATAGGTGAGCAGAATGCTGTCGCGCGTTTTCACCTCATCACCAACCGGATCGGCCGAATGCCAGGTGTTATCGGCTACGGCGAACGCGTAACCGGTATTCGGCGAAAACGGCATCTGTGCCTTCTTTGGTTTGCGTCCGTTGGGCAGCACCTCGTGAAAGATTGTGCCAATGTGCGGCGTGGAATTATCCGCCGGTAGATAAAATTGGACTGTGATCCCTTTCCAAAGACTGTCGGTGTGCTTGAAGATACGGTATCCCGGAATGTCGCGAGTCAGGATCGGTACCGGATACATGTTCACCTTCGCAAAGTTTTCCCCGAACCGGCCTTTCAGCC
>JBKOYE010000088.1:0-9281 GCA_046725275.1 Verrucomicrobiota bacterium | reverse complement strand
CTGTTGCGGATGCCCCAGAAAGAACACTTTCAGGGCAGTTAGCAGAGACTCTGCAGTATGGCCGGGTTGGCGTGTCAAACGGACATCTATGCGAGTAAGAAAAGAGCAAAGGCCGAATGTCAACGTATAGGCCCAAACCGAAGCCCATAAAACGATTTCCGCTCGAGGCCCCTGCCGGGCTGCCCGCACAATTACCGAAAGAAAGAAAATTTGGAACAATCCCCAGGCGGCCAGAGCCGGTGTGTAAGATGTGCCTAGAAGGCCGCAAATCCAAGCCAGAATGAGAACCTTGGGCGCGGTCAGCTTTTCCAGACTGAGCAGAAACCAGCCCAAGGCGTGCATGACAAAGGCTATGGGCAGAATGATCTGCTCCATATTGTAGAGGTATTGTATCAGATAGGGAAAAGTGAAACAGGAAAGTACCGTCAAAAGAGCCCACAGTTCGCCATGTTGTTTGATTGAAAAATAATGACGTACCCCCAGAAAGAAACATAAAGCCCCCGAATAAAACAACACGGCATAGCCGAACTGGAGCCAAAACACTTCATTCCCGAAAAGAAGGCTTGGAATAGCTACAATAATAAACTGGCGGGCCGGATATCCCACAAAAGCATTGCCAGTGTATCCCCAATCCGGCTTATGGATGTTAAATTTCAAGAAACTGGCAAGTTGTTGAGCTGATTCATAATTGATTTGTAAGTGATAAATATCACCCAGCCTGTAAAACACCATTGTGCCCAAGCCGATAACCAGTAGGGCAAAAACAAATTTTCCCTTCCGCAAGTCACTCAACAGAGATCTCCCGATCAACATCCCTGTGGCCGCGAAATAAGCCACGCCCATCAATGCCCATGCGCGGCTCGCAATGACAGCAATCACGCCCTGAGTACGGTAAGCCCCAACTTCGAGAAGGCACAGGATAATAACTAGACCCAGTATCATCCAATGTGAAAAACGATGCGCCAGCGAAGACAAACAGACCATCATTCTGATCGGCAAACGAAACATTTTCAGAGAGGTACTCAAACTATCGCAACAGAACCTCGACCATCAACAATAACCGACAAATCAGCACAGTAACCGAGAAACTGAAATCAATTATTGCTCCGCCCGACTGGTTTCAGGTTTTCTGACGACGGGGGGTTTCACGCAACTGCACCTTCGTCCACTTGGGCCGAGACGAACGGAGCATGGTCTTACCATCGCTTATTTGCTACGCAGCGGGCCCCTGCCGTAGACCGGTTCGAGGTAATCCGTTTTTCACTGTGCCGCGTTCCTCAACTGCCTGTATAACTGGATACCGTGCTTTACGAACGAGTAAGTCTTTACTGACGCTGTGCCTATCCTAGTCCTGAAATGGATGGGAACCCAGGAAATGCCAAAATGTTTCTGCTGCAATACGGCGACTAAAACGTTGGCCAGGTGAAAATCGCTTGGCACGAGGTCGACCATATTTTCTAAACAGCTCTTATGCATCAGGCGATAGGGAACATTGCAGTCCTTCACCCAGACGCCTGTTGCTGCAAAAGTGAAAAGGGTAACGAAGCGCGATATGCAAACCCTTTGCCAGCCGTCGTCTCTGGATTTACGAAAACCGTAAACGATTTTCTCTCTGGCGGCTTGTTCCAAAAACTTATCGAGGTAGACAGGGTCGCATTGCGCATCAGAATCGATCTGGAGTATCCAGTCGGCCCTTTCTTTTAGCGCCATCCTGTAGCCTAAGACGCAGGTCTGGCCGTGGCCTGAGTTTGGCTTATCGATCACGCGAAACTCTTGCTCCCTGGCTGCAATCGAATTTAAAATGGCGAGGGTAGAATCCTTTGAGCCGTCGTTGAGGGCGAGGAAAACGAAGTTAGGATAACTTCGCCGCAGCGCCGGAAGCCATTCTTTCACGACGTAACTTACGCTGGCTTCCTCATTGTAGGCGGGCATCACCACCCACAGCTTACCGGTCATGAAAATCGTTTCTAATCCTCTCGAACACGGCTAAGGCTTTTTCAATCGCCTCATCCGTGTTGATGTAGGTGTATTCTGCCAGCCTTCCAGCAAAGTAAACCTTGTTATTGGTCGTTTCGGCCTGGGCGAGGGTGCGGTATCTCTCGTAGAGTGAACGGTTTTCGGGCGCTGGCACTGGATAATAGGGGTCGCCTACTGACTTTGGGAATTCATATGAGACGACGGTGTGCGGATGCGCTTGCCGCGTCACATGCTTGATCTCGACGCTCCTCGTATAGTCGTGGTCCTTAGGGTAATTGATCTGCACGCATTCTTGGAAAAATTCTTTGTTATGTGCCGTGAATTGAAAATCGAGAGAGCGCCAGGGAAGCTTCCCTAACTTGAAATCGAAATACTCGTCAATGGGGCCAGTGTATAAGGTCGCTTTGGAGGGGTGAATCTTTCCTCTAACGTCGTTGTAATCAATCCCTAGCTGTACGTCGATTCCTTCCTGATTGATCATATGGCCAAACATCTCGGAATACCCGTTAGCCGGGAGGATTTGATACTTGTGATCGACATAAGTTTCGACCTCGTTAAAGCGGATAGGGATTCTTCCGCAGACGGACGGATCCAAATCACGGGGATGTTTACCCCATTGCTTCAATGTGTAGCCGAGATAAAAAGCTTCATACAACTCTCTTCCAACCCGCGACAGGACAAATTCCTCTGAATTTTTCGGCGCATCGATTTTTTCTCTTTTGTCATCGAGAAAAGCCTTTGCCGATTCCGGACTGAAATCTCTGTTAAAAAATTTCCTCAGCGTGTTCAGGTTTATCGGAAAAGGAAAGAGTTCTCCCTTAACATTGCATTTGACGATGTAATTCCCTGGGATCCATCCTGTAAACTCAGAAAGATAGTCAACGATCTCTTTGTTATTGGTCCGGAAGTAATGTGGCCCGTAGCGGTGAATGCGAAGTCCCGACGGGTGGGTTGTATCGAAACAGTTACCGGAATGATGATTTCTCTTATCAATGACTAGGCACTTCCATCCCAGCAGTCTTGCAGTCCTTTCGGCAACGACGCACCCGACGGGGCCGGCGCCGACGATAAGCAGGTCTGGATTTTTCATTTCGCTATTGCAAGTCGATCACGCTTACGCGATTGCCAGTCATGTTCAGCACATAGACTTTTCCCTTTGCCAAAGCCAGTGCCGATGGCCCTTCGAGTTTATCCGGCGACTTTGGCATCAAATTGCCAAGTCTGGTTCCGTTCAAATCGAAAATGACGATGGCGTTAAGGTGTGCGCTGGACGCGTATAGACGGCCTGCCTGCGAATCGATCGCAAGGTCTTCGAAGCCTATCGGCTGGCCCCATTCGGGCACAGACCATTGCGTTAGGAATTTGCCATTCGCGTCGAATATCTGTATCCGCTTGTTTCGCGGATCGGCCACGTAAACTCTGTCGGTCCTCGGATCAACTGTAACCGAAGTAGGATCGTCAAACTCCCCGTCACCATTACCTTTGCTGCCCCAAGCTGACAGCGCCTGTCCGTTGGGGCTAAGTTTAGCGATGCGGCTGTGGCCTTGATCGACGACATAAACTGAGCCATCGGGGCCAATCGCGATGCGGCGCGGTCCGTAAAAGCCAGGTTCCGAGCCTTTCCAATCAGCGATTAATTTACCGTCGGGAGTTAACTTCTCCACACGGTGATTGCCGGCGTCGGCCACATAGATGTTGCCCGACCCATCAATGGCGATTCCATTTGGATTTCGTAATTGTCCCTGGCTGGTGCCCTTAGTTCCCAAGATCCCGAGAAAGGTACCCGTTGCCGAGAACTTCTCGATCCGACCGTTGTTAGTGTCGGCAACCAAGACATTTCCACTTCCATCAACAGCAATTCCGGTGGGCGAATCAAATTGCCCGCGGCCAGTACCCTTTCCACCTTGAAACGTGTTAATTGGACTTGCTGGCACGGGCGTGACATCAGGAGTCGCACCGAATGCGCTCACGCGTTGCTGAAACTGTGGGATGTTCTCGTTAGGAATTTTCAATACGTAAAAGGTTCTTACTCTTCCCCCAAAGGAGAATGAAATCGAATCTTCTGTTCCAAAGTCGCGGAGCGATTGAAACGCCCTTATTATTCTCTCGGTCTTCGGCTGTCGTTCCCAGATCAGCTTCAGATCCTTGTTACTAGAAACGTAACTTGAGACGGCCTTTTTGTTCGCGTTCCATACATCCTGCTCGGTCATGACGAAGAAAAACGGGTACCCGCCACAAAACGACAGAATCTTGTCATCATCGTAATCATGCAAAAACAGGTGAATAATTGAATAGGCGTCATCCTGGCAGATGAATGTGTCATATGTAGCATCCGGAATTCCTTCTATCCGGTTTAATTCGTTGTGCTCCAGATAAGGAGACCCGGGACGTTCCTCTCCGGCAACGACATGTCTTAAGAATCGCGAGACAGCGACCTCGTGTTGCGCATAGTAGCGAATCGAAAACCGATCTGTGGTCTTGCGATAGATGTATCGAACGGAGGGGACTAGGCCATCCAGCAGTATTAGCGCCGCTACGACGCAAGCAACAATTTGCACGCCGGGCCATCGTCGCAACTTTAGCAACCATGCGACCGGAAAGGTCATCAGAATGATCCAGAATGGGATGGGCAAAAGCAGCCGATTCTCTATGTCCTTTGCGATGAAGGCCCCGACAACCGGAACTGTCGCCAGCAGCACGATTTCGAAACGCTTTGCCCAAACTGCAAGGACGACTCCTGGAAGTAGCAACCAATAATACGGCAGCGGGATAGGCAAAGTATCGGGAATAAAGAATCGCATAGCCGGGACGGTGAAAAAGCAGGTCCGAAGCTGCTCGATGTAAGGCCTTATACCATTGGGAAACGGAGCTGATTGGATCGCCTGCCGGAAATCGCGCATAAAGCCCGCTTCGTACAGCGTGTAATAGGCCCAATTGAATGCAATATACAAAAAGATGGGGGCGGCAGCCGCTAGAAAGCCATACCCAACCAGGGCGAGCGACGTCCATGTAATGCCTTGCTTTAAGCGCCGCCAATAACATAAAGCATACAATGGTGCAGCAATCGCAAGGGCCAGGAGATATTGTTTCCCCGATATGGAACTAGCCAGGCAGAGGCCCGCGAAAATACCGCCCAGCGAAAGGCAAAATGGCGAGCTGTTCCTGAATCCTACGTACAGAAAGTAGAGAGAGGCAACTGCTAAAGCCACTGCCATCGGATAGCGGTAGCCTGCGAATGTGTAAATGAATGCGAACGGGAGGAAATTAAAGATCAACGCCGCGACGGAGGTGACAATGTAAGACTCAAACAGCAGGTCAACTAACAGAATCGTGAATACAAACGTTGTTAGCCAAATACAAAATAGTGCTGCTTCATATGCTAGAATGTTAAAGCCGATCAGCTTTAGAAAACCCCATACATAGTAATGAAATAACGTTTCACGGGCGAGGACAGGCGGGTGAAACCAAGCTGCCTGAAAGGGGTGACCGATAACGTATCTCTTCAAGAACCATAGGTCCCAACCGGACTCGTCAAACAGAGCATCTCCGTTCCAAGGCGCGGTGCGGAAATTCCAGAGGTGTGAAATCACAAAAAACAGGACCCAAAAGAGAAAGAATGCTGTTTTTGGGTTTGCCAGAGACTTGAAGCAGCCAGCGAGTTCCCGCGGGCTTGCTGCAAAAGCAGCAAGCAAAAAAAACATACTGAGCAACCACCCGATTGGCTGCCATGGGTCTCCCCAACTCGCTTTACGATAATGCGTGACGCCGCCGAGAATACAAACCCCGAAAGCGGCAAGCGACAAGGCAAGAAAGAGTAGCCGCCGCGGAGGCAGTCGCCGCAGATGGTGATGTAAGTTCATAAACAAGCTACGGGACAGAGTCCGGTAAAGCGAGATTTTAAAGCTGATAGCTGCACAAGCGTGCGACTGTGTACTGCCGAGTCGAATCGGCTAAGCGTGGTCGCGTACTGCTCTTAAAGGTCAATCGGGACGACTCGATTCCCATGCATGTTCAAAACATAGAGTTTCCCGTTTACCAACGCGAGTGCGGATGGCCCATCGAGTATGTCTGGGAGTTTTGGAGGCAAACTGCCAATCCTGTTTCCATTCAAATCAAAAATTAGCACAGCACCTATGTGCGTACTTGAAGCATATAAGCGGCCCCTTTTGGAATCGACTGCGAGGTCTTCAAAGCCATACGGACCTCCCCATTCGGGTACTATCCATTTCATAAGAAATCTTCCATCTGGATCAAATACTTGTATTCGCCTGTTGCGCGGATCGGCGACGTAAACTTTGTTGGTCGTAGGATCGACTGCCACTGCAGCGGGGTCGTCGAACTGTCCGTCGCCAGTTCCTTTGGTTCCCCAAACGGTTAGCACCTTCCCATCCGGGCTGAGTTTGACGACTCGCGTCCGGCCCTGATCTAAAACATAAACCGACTCGTCGGGGCCAATGGCAATTCGGCGCGGCCCATAGAATCCGACGTCTGGGCCTCTCCACTCGGCGATCAATTTGCCGGCGGCGCTTATTTTTTGCACACGATGATTGCCGGCATCCGCTACATAAATGTTGCCGGTACTATCAATGGCGATGCCGTTCGGTGCACCCAACTGTCCCTGCCCGGAGCCTTTGGTACCTATGATATCGAGAAACGTACCAGTGGGCGAGAACCTTTCGATACGACCATTGTTCGTATCGGAAACGAAAAAATTCCCATTGCGATCAACAGCAATTCCAGCCGGAGAATCAAATTCACCCTTGCCGGTGCCCCTGCCTCCTTCAAACATGTTACTGACAGCTTCAGGCAAAGCGCTGAGCTTGGGAGGTGGCGTATCGGGCACCTTGTAAATAACCAAGCCGTTATACTTGTCTGCGTCGTACACCTTTGGAAAATAAGTGGCATACAGCTCCTGGTTCGGTCGTTTAATGAAATTCGCCTGCCGAATAGCGTTGTCGTATCCGACGTATTTAATGCCATTCTCTTTTAGAAGATGATACACTTTCCAAGGGTCTCTGCTCTCAAACAGGGTTATGTAGAGTTTATCACGCTTACTCGCATCGTAACCAGCTCCCCAAGAGTAGTAGGGCCATCCATAAAACACGCGGCGGCCGGCCATGAGGATAGGATGATTAACAAATCGGTCTGTTAGAAAAATATCTCGCGGTGAAGTGTTTTTCTTGAGCCAATCGATCAGCGCATCATTCCGATACGTTACCTCGCCCCAGCCAGTATTATGAATTGGGAAGAAATCAATGAAGCCACCCGGAATGACTAGCAGAAAGAGAACAGCCGCAACGAATTTGCCGGGGAGGGTGGTCCCCACAAGTGAGAAACGCCACAACCGCCAGAGCCCAAACGCGACGAAGAGGTTGGCGATAATCACCCAGATGTGAATGAATTTTTGATTAGCCAGAACCTCAATCGTGAACTGAAAAGAAAACGCAACGGCAATAAGGCTTAAAGCTGCCAGAAAAAACCGCCTTTGAAGGCTGCCGGCGAAAATCAATGCTATCGCGATTAATAACCACTTAAAACCAAAGGTGAATCCCAGATACTTCAGGACATTCTCGGCGGTAGGGTGATCCAAGGTATAGCCCCAGTGAAGTAGACGTGGCATCGGTGCCCTGCCGCTGCCAGTGCTCAGAAAGAGCATCTGTGGCAATGCGATTAATCCTGCTGTAACGGCTAGCGCCAGCATTTGAAGTCGAAGCGGACACAGAATGAATAACAATCCGAGAATCGCGGCAGCAGCGAGAAACACCGCGCTGTTCCACATCGGCAATAAAGCCAGAAGGACACCCGAAAAAATGAACGGTGGCAGAGTAGCGAGAAACGGCTCTTTTTTGATTTGTGGTCCTTCTCTCGATTGTGCGGCCACCGGTACCGAAGGCATCTCGATTTTCGGTTCGGGAACATCTTGAAGCCCGCTAGGATCACTGGAAACTGAGATAGGCGTGGTCTCGGTTTGTGATTCTCGAATATTTTGAGGCTCACTCGGATGACTGGAAATCGCAGTTTCTCCCAGTGATTGTGTGGGCACCGATTCCAAAGGCATCTCGATTTGCGATTCCGGAACATCTTGAATCCCGCTGCGATCGCTGGAAATCGGGGCGGGCGCGGTCTCTGGCGGTAGATCTAGCGGCGGCATCATTGCTCGGGCAGCGAGGCGTGCCGCCGCTCGTTTAGCCGCCACGTCGCGGTAGCGGATCACGAGAAAAACCAGGACGAGAAGTAGTATTCCGATCGCGCTGGCGAAGTGCCGCTGATTAAGATAAGTGACCTGAGACCAGGTTCCCCAAGCTTCACCGCGATACGGAAAGATCGTCTGAAGATACTCCTGTCGATGGGTGATCGCTTGAATAGCCGCTCGAACTGAACCTTGCTTCTGGAGAAACGGGACGTAACACAGCGACCCAAAAAAGAAAAAGAGCAACGACCCAAGGCGACCGACTGCGCGCGAATCGAAAAGCACCTCCCCGAGCGTCATGACGATCACGAGCATCGCGACGATTGTGGATATGCTGAGTAAATTCAGGCTCCACGCTGGATTGAATCCCAGAAACTCCAGGTTTCCCGCCTGAAAATAAAACAAGAAGTGGTAACGAATCCGATCGCCGGAGAAATGCGGATACTCCGTGGGAAAATTGTGTCCGACGGCAAAGCTCTGGATCAGGGCAGTATTTGGCCCGAAATCGCTGTACTCAGGGTTAGCGATCTGGAGTTTGCCTTCCCTGGCATTGAACGAGGCAAACATCATCCACGATACGAGGAGGACGTATCCGGTTATGAGTAGCCAGTCGGCCATGCTTGATCCTGAGGGCCGAGTTAGATACAAATTCGACCGCTTCGAATAAGTTTCGCCCGAAGTGCTTTTAAAGATTCTGCCTTTCCATTTGGGCCAGGACAGAAGCGCGACCGCCGCTATAAAGAATAACAGGTTGGCCCAAACAAGGGGTTGCCGCGTCCAAAAGAAAGCCAACCCCACCAGATACGTGAACCATGTGCTTACCAACAGGCCCACGAGGATTGCTGTCGCGCACCGGTGTGCAAACGATTCAAACTGGTAAAAACGCCGGCAAAGTGAATCCCCGACCAGAGCGGCCAGCAGAAAATAAATCAGAGCCAGCATACCCAAGTCCTCGCTGATTCACCACCCGCATTCGTCTTCGACGTGCCCGACACAGGCGCAAATCGTAAACGTATGATTTTTTTCGTCAAACGCGTGCCCAGTTCTCCCGCCAACGTCAACCAGCAAGGGTCCGGCACCTTGTCACTAGGGTTGAATTTGATCGGTCCAAAGA
>JBKOYE010000051.1:0-9844 GCA_046725275.1 Verrucomicrobiota bacterium | reverse complement strand
CTGCTGGATAGAGAGTCGAAGGAAGATTCCAGACGCAGCTGAGAACTGCGTCACGCCCCGCAGGAAACAGAAAGTAACTCCTCAACCTTTTTTGGATTGCACCGATAAATTGTGGTGGCTCCTCCTTCATAATAATCAGAGCGGACGACGATCTCCATCTTCCCGTCGCCGTCGAGATCCAGCACCCCGATCACTTTGTAAACGTTCGGCGCGTTGAAGCTGGCGTCGTGGGAGACGTAAGCTTTTGGGTAAAATTCGCCTTCGACCAATTGCGTCTCCACCTTTCCGGCGACGAAACGTCGTAAAATTACCATCGAATAACTGCCGGCCGGCGATCGCATCGGTATACGCTCGTCGTTGCTGAAATAATTTGTCGCGCTGATCAACACTTCCTCTTCACCGTCACCATCCAAATCGATGCGAAGAATGCTATCGATTTTAACCTTTGGTTGCTCGATTCCCTTGGTTTTCAAAAAATCGCGCACTGCATCGACGTAAACTTGCTGAGTCGTGTCGCTGACTCGCGGCTTTCGCGGCAACGCGTTCCACGGCGCAGCTAGCACGACCGCGCCCTTGTCTGCCTTTGGCGAAAGTGGCACCACCGCCATATCTGAACACACATCCTCTTCTGACGTCTTCAGCTTGCCTCCCTTGGCTTCGCCCACTTTTGCTGTGAGACCATAAATCTGGTACGTCGTGTCGGCTCTAACGGACTTTGCCGATTCTTCCGCTTTGATCCATTTACCGTCGGTGGTCGCGCCGAAAAGATAGCCGGACTCGACCTCGACGATAGGATGAACATCGGTCGCCGCTGCAGTTCCTGCGTAAATCAACAAAGCGCTGAGGCCAGCTACGGACGTCTTAAGCATGCGCTTCAGGATCGGTGCGTTCGCGCTCATTGCCGATCATTTTTCTTTCTCAAACTTGTCGCCATTCCATGTGAACTTGTGCAGAACTTTTTTGCTTTTCGGTGCGCGCACCAGAATCGTCTTGCCTTTCCGCGGCAACACAAATTCCCAGTCCCCTTTTCCTTCTGCGACCCACTGATCGTATTCGCGTTGAACGCCCGGAAACAAGGCGAGGGAGAGAGATGAATCATCCGACATCGAATTCGTAATTTCGTGCATCTTACCATCGGCGCCTAATTCAAAGAAGGATAGGTATGAGTAAACGGAACGCTCCTCTTCCACTTCTGGCTCGCCGGCCTTACAAAGCGCGAGCAACGGTCGCCCATCGCGATGGCGAAACAATGCGACGTCAAAAGACGACTGTGCGCCGTCGCCGCCACAACTCATATAGCCGTTCTTTTCATCGATATTGTTTTCACGCGGTTCGGCCTCGCAAAGATAAGTATGGCCGCCAGTTCGCGCGTGCCGTAACCAAACCGACGGTGGGCCTTCAAACCGATCGGCTGGCAACAGCAAAAAATAATCGACGATCGACACCTTCTCCTGCTCGACGCTGCGAATCGACGCCCGGTTTTCTGGATCGAAGCCAATCATGATTTTCGAAGCCGCTCGGCCCCACGCGTCATTTAGCACTTCGCTTTCCAGAACCAGGTCGCCATTTTCAAGCCACTGCATCGGTTCGACCCGCCTAGTCGTGTGCGCATCTGGTTCTGTCGCCACTGCTTTCGGCGGAAACTTTGGCGACGGAAGCTCCGGTAATTTAATTTCGTTGAATGCAGAGCCGTTTCGGAAGAAGACGCGGGTCGAGCAGCCACCGGCATTTTCCGTAAAATGGGTGTTGTCTGCAAAATAGGAAACTCTTCGAGAATCGCGCGACCACAACAACTTCAGCTCTCCGATGCTCCAATTCGAATCCAACGGCGCCATCGTCTTGCCCGTCGCCACCTCGATAATCGCCGTATCTCCGGCGTACGGCTGCTTTTCCTCGTGAACATGACGCAGCGCGAATTTCCCGTCGGGCGACTTGCAACTGATGGCTTCATGAGCCTTCGCGCAAACGACGATGCAAGAACTACCTAACAAGGCGACGATGAAACCACTAAGTTTCACGGTCCCCGAGTTTACGCTCGTCTCTCTTTGATCGACAATAAGATTTCCGCGATCGCCTCGGCGCGCGGTTTGGCGCCGAGATTGCCTTTGCCGTGCACGCGGACGCTGACAGCGTCGGCTTCCATGTCGCGCTTTCCGATCACGAACATGGTGTGGACTTTCATTTGTTCGGCGCGCTGGATTTTGCCGTTGATCTTATCGCTGCTGTCATCAATTTCGGCGCGGACTTGATGGGCGCGCAGTTCGTTCAGAATGGATCGTGCGTAATCCATTAACTTTGGATCATCGCCGATAGTGAGAATGCGCACTTGTTCCGGCGAAAGCCACAGTGGGAAATTGCCGGCGTAATGCTCAATCAAAAACCCAATGAAACGTTCGTGCGTTCCGAGCGGCGCGCGGTGAATGCAGATCGGGATCTTGTCGGTGTTATCGCGGTCTTTGTAAACGAGATTCAATCGACGCGGCTGGGCGAAATCGACCTGATTAGTCGCAAGCGTGAACTCGCGTCCGATCACGCTCCAGACTTGCACGTCGATTTTCGGCCCGTAAAACGCGGCTTCGTTAGGCACTTCTACATAATTGATTCCGGAATTCTTCAGTACGGTCCGCGTCATTTCCTCAGTTTGTTTCCAAAGCTCAGGTTCGTTGACAAACTTCTGTCCGAGCTTCGAAGGATCATGCGTTGAGAAACGCATCAAATACTTCTCGATTCCGAACAGCTTGAAGTAATTCAGATACATCTCATTCACCGCATTAAACTCATCGGCGAACTGCTCGGGTGTGCAGTAGATATGTGCGTCATTCATGTGCAGCGAGCGCACCCGCATGAGTCCGAACAACTCGCCGCTCTTCTCGTAGCGGTAGTCCGTCCCGTATTCCGCAAGCCGCAGCGGCAGATCGCGATAACTGCGAGGCAGCGCTGCAAACAATTTGTGGTGATGCGGACAATTCATGGCCCTGAGGTAATAGCGATCGACGCTACGCTCGTGCCCGATGCTGGATGAGCTGGAATCGTGACCAGTATCTTCCCGCATTTCCATCGGCGGGAACATCGACTCGGCATAGTAGGGGAGGTGTCCGCTCTTTTTGTACAAGCTCTCGCGTGCGATGTCCGGGGTGCGAACGCGCTGATAGCGAGCAGCGAACTCGGTTTCTTTGGCGAGCTTTTCCAATTGTTCCGCAATCGCTGCCCCGCGCGGCAGGAACATCGGGAGGCCTGGGCCAACGTCGTCGTCGAGAACGAAAAGCTCCAGCTCCCTCCCGAGCTTGCGATGATCGCGCTTTTTCGCTTCCTCGAGCATAGCGAAGTAATCGTCGAGCTCCTTTTTGGTTTTGAAGGCAGTGCCATAGATCCGCTGGAGCTGAGGATTGTTTTCGTCGCCTTTGTAGTAAGCGCTCGCCACGTTGGTGAGTTTGAACGCGCCTACGTCCCCCGTGCGCTTCACGTGCGGGCCAGCGCATAGGTCGATGAAATCGCCGCTGCGATAGAGCGAGATTTTTTCGTCAGGCGGAATGTTTTCGATGATGTCGAGCTTGAACCTGCTCGGGTCGGGTCGCTCGCCTAACGCGGCGAGGCGGCCCTTCTTCCCAAGCGCCAGCGCTTCATCGCGCGAAACTTCAATCCGCTCGAAAGGGTGGTTCGCCTTGATCTCCTTTTTCATCTCCGCCTCGATCTTTTCGAAGTCATCGGGCGAGATGCGGTGCGGAAGATCGACATCATAATAAAAGCCGTTTTCTACCGGTGGCCCGGCGGCGAACTGCGCTTCCGGCCAGATTTTCAGAATCGCCGTCGCTAGTACATGTGACGCCGAATGACGAAGGCGTTCCAAGTCCGTCATCTGTGCGCGCATCTCAGGTGTTTTGCGGTCCTCAGTCATTTCTATCCAGAGATTCCTCGACTTCGCTCGGAATGACAACGGACTAGTACATGGGAAGCGGAGTGACGCAGACGCTCGAGGTCTGTCATTTGCTCGCGTTGCTCTAAAGTTTTGCGCTCGTCAGACATGGTCGGAGTCGGCTGAAATTAACCACGAAGCGCACGAAGGACACAAAGAATTTGCGACTGACAGGATCACGTGCCGCAACAACAAAATTCAAGCCACAGATACAGGCTTGATTTCTGCACGACTTTTTACTTATCTCCTATCGTGCCTGCGGCAGCTAACGGAGCACCGGGGAGCGCGACTGGTCAAAGCACTCAAAACGGTGCAGTTGCATTTACCACCACGCATTGGAGCGTGGTGCTCGCAGCGCAAGGCGAATCAGCAGAGGCTAAGGCGGCGTTGGAAAAGCTTTGCCGAACCTACTGGTGGCCACTTTACGGCTTCGTCAGACGCGAAGGCTACAAGCCAGAGGAAGCGCAGGATCTCACTCAAGCTTTTTTTGCGCGGCTGCTCGAGCGGAAGGACCTGGAGACTGTCAGGAAGGAAAGGGGACGTTTGCGTTCTTATCTGCTGGCGTCGCTCAAGAATTTTCTCTCCAAGGCGCGATATCGCGAACTGACCGTCAAACGAGGGGAAGGCCGGCCTCTGATTTCGCTGGAGGATTTGCTCGCGCGTGAACGCGCCGACCAGGAACCTGCCCACAAATTGAGCCCTGATCGCATTTACGAGCGACGTTGGGCATTAACATTATTGGAGCAAGTGCTCACCCGGCTCAGAGCCGAGTATGAAGCCGCCGGCAAATTGCCATTGTTCGATCGCTTGAAAGAATTACTCGCCAGGGAATCCGGCCAGCCTTCACAGGCTGAGATAGCCGCCGAACTGCAAATGACCGAAAACGCCGTGAAACAAGCGTTTCACCGCATGCGCCATCGCTATCGGCAGTTATTGCACGAAGAGATTGCTCACACGGTCGCGGTGCCGGACGACATCGAGGATGAGTTGCGACATTTCATCGCCGTATTGCAAACGTAACCTGTGAAAGAATTTCGGGCAGTACAAGTGGAGACGGTAAATCGGCCGGAAAACAGGATGACAACTGCCAGCAAAGTTTGCCCAGAATGCGGGGCCACCGTGTTCGCGGATGCGCCGGAGGGAGTTTGCAGCGCTTGCCTGTTTCGGACTGGTCTCGCCTCACTCGACAACAAAGATGACGAGCCGTCCGGACCAACGGTTGGGCGGATGTTGAAAGATTTCGGCGATTACGAATTACTCGAAGAAATCGGACGCGGTGGCCAGGGCGTCGTTTATCGGGCACGGCAAAAAAGTCTGAACCGGCTTGTGGCGCTCAAAGTGATTGGTCTCGCTCACTGGGCTACAGAAGCGCACGTGAAGCGGTTTCGTCTCGAAGCAGAAGCCGCCGCCAGCCTGAACCATCCATGTATTGTCCCGATTTACGAAGTCGGAGAGCGCGACGGTGCCTGTTACTTCAGCATGGGACTAGTGGAAGGCGGTCAACTCGATGCCGTCGCCAAGCGCGAACCGATACCGGTCCGTCACGCAGCCGAACTGATCGCCAAGCTGGCCCGCACCGTTTCCTATGCGCATGAGCACGGCATCCTTCATCGCGACATCAAACCCGGAAACATTCTGCTCGACGCAAAAGGCGAACCGCATCTCACCGATTTCGGGCTGGCACGACTGGTCGAGACAGAAAGCACGGTCACGCGCACGATGGACGTTTTGGGCACACCCAGCTACATGGCGCCGGAACAAGCGGTGGGAAATAACGCGCGCGTCACTGGCGCCACGGATATCTACGGGCTGGGCGCAGTGCTTTACCAACTGCTCACTGGCCATCCACCTTTTGCTGGCGGAACAACCTTTGAAACGGTGCGATTGGTTTTGGATACCGAGCCGCGGCAACCGCGCCTCTTAAATCCAAAAGTAGATCGCGACCTGGCAACCATCTGCCTGAAGTGCCTCGAAAAAGATCCGCAACGCCGTTATTCTTCGGCCCTCGCGCTCGCCGAAGATCTTGAACGCTGGCTAAAGCACGAGCCGATCCGCGCCCGGCGCACGGGAATCTTCACCCGAGGAAGGAAATGGGTGCGGCGGAATCCAACTAGTGCGGTGTTGGTGGTCGCCCTTTCAGCGGCGATGGGCGTAATGATCTGGAAGACCGAATTTGTCCACCATGCGACGACAACCGGAATCGCCGTGCTTCCATTTGAAAATTTAACCAACGACAAAGAGAACGCGTTTTTTGCGGACGGTATGCAGGATGAGCTGCTATCGAACCTCGCAAAGATTGCGGACCTGAAAGTGATCAGCCGCACTTCGGTCATGCAGTATAGGAGCGGCATCAAACGCAATCTCAAAGAGATCGCGCAGCAATTGGGGGTCAGTAATGTGGTGGAAGGCAATGTCCGCCGAGCCGGTAACGAGGTACGAGTGTCGGTGCAACTAATAGACGCGCGTACTGACACACACCTTTGGGCTGAGCATTACGAGCGCGAGGTCGCAGACGTATTTGCGATTCAGACTGAGATCGCGCAGCAAATCGCCAATCAACTTCAGGCCAAGCTCTCTCCCGCGGAAATAACCGCGATCGCCGAACCGCCGACCGCCGATCTAGTGGCCTATGCCTTCTATACAAAAGCCAAGGAAATCGACATCTGGCACGATTGGGAGGGCGCGGACAAAAGCCTTAACCGGAAGGTGGAGCTCTTGGAAAAGGCTACGCAGCGCGATCCGAACTTTGCTCTCGCTTACTGCGCCCTTGCGAAAGCGCACTGTGATCTGGGGCCGCATTTGGAATTGGCGAAGAAAGCGGCGGACGCTGCATTACAATTGCGCCCGGACCTGGGTGAAGGTCACCGCGAGTTGGCGCGCTACTATTTTTCCGTGCATGATTTCGACCGCGCATATGACGAGTTGACTGTCGCTCGGCGCACGTTGCCTAACGATTCCGAGGTGCTTCGAATCGCGGCCACGATTGATAGGCACCAAAATCGCTGGGACGCTTCGCTCGCCAATCTCCAAAAGGCGAGCGAGCTGGATCCACGCAACATTGAGATCGCATACTGGCTCGGGCGGACTTATTTTGAGATACGCCGCTACTCCGAGCTGGAACAGTTTCTCGCGAAGGACGCTGCGAAATGGCCGGCACCAGACCCTTGGACTCAGCTTATGCTAGCTGAGATGAAGCTCGCGCAGGCTGATCCAGTCGCGGCTCAATCTCTTCTAGAGCAAGTGCCGCTGGACTTCAGTCCAACGCCAGAGATCTGGGAGACCCGATTCATGGCAGCCCTTTACCTGCGCGATTACGACGCGGCAGATCGAGTGATTGCCGCTACTCCTGTGAAGTGGGCGGACCAGGCCTTAGGTGGACAACCTGCGGAGAGTTGGGCGGACGGACAGGTTGCGCGTGCGCGTGGCGATAAGCAGAAAGCGCTGGCGGTGTTTGCAGCCGCGCGCAAGAATGTGGACGCGACATGGGGCGACAAGGCCAAGGATGCGGACTACTTCGGGCTAGTCGCGATGCTTGATGCTGGTCTTGGCCAAAAGGAAGACGCGATCCGCGAGGCGCGGCGCGCAGTCGAACTCCTGCCCATTGCCAAGGACTCGATCGCCGGTCCGAATCTTGTCACCAACCTGGCGCTGGTTTACGCGTGGACGGCCGAGCGCGACCGCGCGCTCGAGCAACTCGAAATTGTCGCGACGATGCCGGCTGGCCCATCATACGGCGATCTTCGCTTCAATCCGTGCTGGGATGATTTGCGCGGTGATCCGCGTTTCGACAAGATCGTTGCCGCAGCCAAGGCTGCCAGCAGATAGAGACACGAATTTCACGAATCCGCACGAAAACGTCACCTGCATTGGTAGGGCGCGCAGTCCTCTGCGCGCGGCAGGCTGTGGATAACGGCGCGCATGGAGTGACGCGCCCTACCTCGAATCCGTAACCAGTGGTTGCCGCAGGTAGAGTCTGAAATTTCGTGGCAATTCGTGTCATTCGTGTCCAGCAGATTGGGCTATGAAGACACATCGCTGCGAAAAACGGTAGTTGCTGGTGGAAAATTTAAGGCAATCTCTTGCATGTAAGCATTGCTTACATCACAGTCAATTCATGCATGCAACAATTTACGGTCGCGGACAGATGGTGATACCGGCCAAGGCTCGAAAGGAAGCCCACATTGACGCGGGCGACGTCGTTAACGTTCTGCCGGAAGGCGACGGTCGCCTGGTTTTGGTTCGAATGGAACGGCCGAAGCCAAAACCACGGAACAAGGTTCGAATCATTCGCCGGAAGGGGAAACACTCATTGCTTTCCATTGGTCGGCCGATTTCGCGCGAAGAAATCTTCAAAGCGCTTGAACAGTTTCCGCCGTGATTTACCTGCTTGATGTCAACATACTGATTGCCGCAATCTGGCAGGACCATCAAGACCAGCCCAGGGTTGAGGCCTGGTTACGCGGTAAACAAACGGCCACTTGCCCGATTAGCGAACTGGGCTTTTTGCGAATCAGCAGCGGCGAAACGTTTCCATTTCGGGCTGAACCGCAGCCCTGCCGAAACGCTCTTTCGGAATTTGTTCGGAAGCACCGCTGTCGGTTTATCCCGGATGATTTTTCACCGCAAAGAATCGACGCACAATCAAGCAGGCAATTTACTGATTTGTATCTTGCCGAATTGGCCGAAAGACATCGAATGAAACTGGCGACGCTCGACGCGCGCATTTTCCATCGAGCCATTGCGCTCGTTTCTTGAAGCCGCAATCACGTTTCTTTTCTAACAAGAGGAAACGAAGGTACCGAAGGTTTTTCTAGTTTGAGCAGAACAGAATCTTTGTTCCCTTTGCCTGCTCGCGAAACTCTTCGGAGTTATCTTCTGTTTAGAAATCTCCGGCTGATCGCTCCCCAATCCGTGACATCCGCGTAATCCGCGGTTTTCAAAAGATTCCCGAATTTTCCCTGTAACCTCAGGCCGAATTTCCGGCTGTACATCGGTAACGACAATAATCCAATCTCAACAAAAGAAAGGAAAAACCAATGAATCCACTGACTCAGTTCAAAAACATACGAGTTCTGCCACTTCTCATCGCACCGGCGCTGGTCGTTCTCGCCGCGTTAACCGCGTTGCCTGCCGGCGCAGCGCCGCCCGTTCAGTGTGGACTGACCATTACGTCGCTTATTGGGCCCAATCCGGGGCACTTCGATGCAATCAGCACTTACGCCAGGCTTATCGACTACGATTGGAGAGCAAAAATGAGGATAGACCCATTCGACCTTTACATCGTCGAGGTCACGATTCAGCCCGGCGGGTACCTCGGCTGGCACAGCCATCCAGGCTTGAGCTTTGTCGTGGTCAAATCCGGTACAGCGACCTTCTACGAGGCTGACGACTGTATGCCGCAGGTGATTCCAACCGGTGGGACCTTCTTCGAGCCCGCCGGCGACGTGCACATGGTGCGAAATGAAAGCATGACGGAACCGCTAGTGAATGTGGTGATCCAGCTCACTCCACCCGGCGCGCCGAGAGCCATCGGCGAACCGGATCCGGGCTGCTTCCAACTTACTTGTCCATACGTCTCGGCAAAGTGACAACCAGCAACAGCGTGACGCAGCTCGACGCCCGCTAGCCGCTACCGCGGCGGCTGGGTGACGAGCCGCTGACCACGCGCAAAAGGCCAAGCGCGCGTGTCTCTTCTCAAGAAAATAAAGCTGTCCGACAAACCGGCGTGTTAATGCTTGGATTTTGAATGACTCCTCGCCGGAACAATTTCCGAGAGGCGCAAGAGGATCATGCGGCGACATTGTGTCGTCAAAGTTTGAGGGCTACAGCTTTCGCGTCGCTTGGGTATGAATTACACTTTCGTGTGAGGCGCGCGTTGCAATTTCTGGTTCTCGCTGCGATTGCAGCAGGCGGTTGTGGGCAAAAAGCGCC
>JBKOYE010000044.1:0-11391 GCA_046725275.1 Verrucomicrobiota bacterium | reverse complement strand
CTTGCTTGCCATCGCCATTGAAATCGCCCACCACTACTGTGCGAGGAACAGTGCCAGCGTCAAAGTTTGTGGCGGCGCTGAAGTTGCCAGTGCCATCGCCCAACAGGATCGACACGTTGTCTGAGCTGTTGTTGGCAACGGCCAGGTCTTGCTTGGCATCGCTATTGAAATCGCCCACCGCTACTGAGTCAGGTTGACTGCCAGCGCCGAAGTTGGTGGGCGCGCCGAAATTGCCTGCACCATCGCCCAGCAAGATCGACACGCCATCTGGCTGTGAGTTGTCCAGGGCGAGGTCTTGCTTGCCATCGCCATTGAAATCGCCCACCGCTACTGTCTGAGGAGAACTGCCAGCGGGGAAGTTGATGCCGGCGCTGAAATTGCCTGCGCCATCGCCCAACAAGATCGAAACGTCGTTTGTGAACGGGTTGGCAACGGCGAGGTCCTGCTTACCATCGCCATTGAAATCACCCACCGCTACTGAGTAAGGAGAACTGCCAAGCGGCAAATTTGCCGCTGGTGCGAAGCTGACCGGCGTGCAAGTCGCCGGTGTCGTCACCGTGAGCGTGAACGTTTTGGTCGCGGTCGCGCCGCCGCTGTCGAAAGCTGTGACCGTCACCGTGTATGTGCCCGCCGGATGTGCGTCCGTCACGCGCACCACGCCTGTCGCCGGATAGCCTTCGAGCTTGCCATTGAAGTCGGTCGAGGTGGAAACATTGATGCTGGTCGTGTTGGTCGGCGCAGCATCAGGCGTTACCGTCGTGTCGGTGCTGAGCGGAAGTGATGTGTCGGGATAGTTCCCGACGATCGGCTGGGCGATCGACGTGGAAATGACCGCCAGGGAAAACAAGATCGCAAAGGCGGAGATCAGAGGGATCGAGAGGGTGATTTGGAGCGCCGATGCGCGTGCGGAGTTATTTTGTCGTTTCTTCATATTCTTGGGGTTGGATCAGTTTTGGGGTTCAAGCGGCGCTTCTACCCAGAGCCCCTAGAAGCAGGTGCAGCTTCGTTCACTATCTCTTCTTCGGAATTTGGCGGATGAAGTTCCGAAAAAAGTTTGGCGCGCACTCTGGCAGCCCCTCTGGCGGTGTCAACACTATTTTTGAGGGAAAAGGGAAAATCACTGAATCGCTGATAGCGCGCCTTTGATGCTCGGCCAGGCAAAGAACTCGCGTACTGGAGTTTTTAAGCTTTAGCGCGCGTCCGGTGGATCCATGCGCGCGCTGTTAACGTTCGGAGACGGTTATCGCCTTCTGACGAGATCGAGGCCGCTGGTCGAGCTACGCACGCCCGTCGTCATGAAGTCGTAGTGAACGGCTGTTGTCGGGCCGGGAGCGGGTTTGCCAAACGAGCCGATGTCGATGCGACCATTCACTACGCGATCAAAGCCTGGGCCACGTGGTTTGGTCGGGATGAGTGCCGAGGCTGCGTTAAAATCTCAGTGGTTTTTCGTCTTTACCTGGACGACGTTGGAATTGGGACTCGTACCGTTACCGTTATATGCTCGTACCCGATAATAATAGATCGTACGCGCGGCCAGCCCGGTAACATTGTAACTCGTCGTGTTGCCAACATTCAAATCCTGATACCCAGGTACGTAATTGACAAAAGAACTGTCCGTGGCCACATCCAAGCGGTAACCTGTCGCGCCACTTACGCTGCGCCAGTTCGCGGTGAAGCTGCTGGCAGTCACGTTGGTTGCCTTTAGCGCCCTTGGAGCCGCTGGCGTCGGCGCTGCTGTGGCCGTTGGCGTAGCTGTTGCAGTCGCAGTGGGAGTCGCCGTTGCTGTAGCAGTTGCTGTAGCTGTCGGAGTTGCCGTTGCCGTAGCTGTTGCCGTCGCCGTAGGTGTCGCTGTTGGCGTAGGGGTCGGTGATGGTATCGTCGCGCAGTCGCCAGGTCCGGCGGTGTTATCGATGAAGCCCGCGACGGTGCCACTGAACGGCGAGGAGGTTGTATTCCCGGTCGCATTCACTACCACCACGAAGTTATGCCCTGCGGGAACTGTGAACGAGTAGCTCGCTTGCCCGACAGTCGTTCCCAGGCCGCTGATACCAGAGTCGCCAAGATAGTTCGTATCTATATTAGTCGGATCGTAGACCTGGTCGTAGGCGACACTTTCGATGTCACCTGGGCCGCCGAGTTCCGCGTTGATCGTCACGGTATAGCAACGTGCCGCGCCGCTCGTGTTAGTGAAGGTAAACGTTTCGTAAGGGTGCGTTCCTGGGAAACCACCGCCAGGGCTGGCCTTGCCGCCACAGGGACTCGGGCGGCCGTCCCGGCCGATACGATCGGCCTGCGTTGGATCACTCGCCGTGAGCTGGCTGGCTGGGATCGGTTGATCCGGACCGCCGGCACAGGTCGGGATGGTGAACTCGATCGACTTGCTTCCGCTCGCGTAAGTCAGGTTAAGTGAAAGCGAGATCTCCGTGCCGCAGACGAACGAGTTCGACAGGGAAACCTTGAACGGCGTCGCGTTCGTGCCACTTTGGTCAATCACCAGGTCTGGATAAGTGGAGTTGCCGTCTACAACGGTGACTCCCGCAGTCGCCGTCGTGAGCGTGGCAGAGATCGCGCTTTCGCTCGCGCAGCCGTTGTTCTTGATGCCGAGGTTTAGTTTCACGCATTCGGCTCGGTTAACGATGCCGTTGTTGTTGCCCAGCGAATCGTCGATCGTGAAGCCGTTCGCCTCGAGCTTCGACATCCCCGTCACGGTGAAGTTCTGGATAACTGTGCCGCCACCGGGCGGCGAGACTATGGCTGAAGGAGGCGACGCCCCGGTGCAGTTGCGATTGGCGTCCGCAGCAGTGGCGGTGTAGGTGCCGGCGGGAACGAGGATCGTGTAGAGGCCGCTTAGATTGGCCGCGCCCGCGTAGCCATTGCTCAGACTTACAGTGACTCCAGGAATCGGAGCATTTGTTTCGGACGAAGTGATTGTTCCAGTGACTGTGCCCCACAGACTCGCGGCCGAGACGCAGGATGGAAATTTGAAGCTGGCGATCCGGGTGGACCAGTTAAAGCCCCCGTTCGTCTTCAAGTACTCGTTCGTATAATAGAAGGTGCATTGGTCGATCGGGTCGAGAGTCATGGCGCTGTAGTCGCCCCAGCGGTTCCCGGCGCCTAACTGCACGCCAATGCCCGCCGTCATTTGAATCTCGGCGCCCATTGTGCCGACAGGATCACTCGCCAGGCGGCCGGTAACGTAGATGCCAGGGAAAACCGACGTGCTCGATTTACTGTAGCCGAGCGCGATGTTTCCGTCTTTGTCCATCGCGATCGACGGCAGCCAACGGTAGTTGCTATCCGGATCGAAAGTGCCGGATTGGAAAAGTGTCGGTTGAGTCGTCGGGTCGCCCGCGTTCCGGAATTCGAACCATTCTACAGCGCCGTGATTCGCGTCGCTGCCCGAGCTGGGACCACTGACAATGAGTCTCTCCTGCGGCGCGGCTTGCGTACCGTTGTTGCGGTAAGCCAGACGATACATGTAGTGACTGGAAATGTTGTCGAGATAGTCCGTCGCGATTGCTGGTGGAGGCTCGGGCACGCAGTCGCGACCGTCATCAGTCGCGCCGCTGACGCACGGTGCGTTGCCAATGCCTCCGAGGATCTGACTGCGTCTCACGAGGATCGTTGGAGCTGGGTCCCAGGTTACCTTCACTCGATACGAATCGGTCAGGTTGGTGAGCCCGAAGTTCGGGCCGAGGAGAAACTCTGGCGCGCCTGCAGCCGGAGGAGTCAAGCTATCGAGGTCGGCAGGCAAAAATCCGTATTCCAGTCCCAGGTCCGAGCTTTGCATCCGTGCCGGAAGGCCATAGATCATTTTCTCCCGTTCAAAAACGTAGATGCGGCCCGTAGTGAAGACGAGCCCCGCGCCAAACACATGCGCGCTCATGTAGTAGCCATCCGGCCACACGCCGGTGTGCGGATAATCGACGAAGTTAACCGGGTCAGTGATGAAGTCGTAGAGGTAGTACTCTCCCGTCGCGTCCGACGTCGCGGAGATAGCGAAGCACTGGTGCGAATAGTCGGTGTCGCTCACTGCGACGGCAAATTGCGAAATCACCCAGCGGCCCGCGAGGATATCGTAGGAGACAACCGGATCGCCGTCATTATGGGCCGCGCAAGCGCCGCCCAGTGTCTGGAAGAGCGTATTACCAGCCGCGGGACCGTACTGGAGGGCGCCGGTGGTTTTGTCAAAGACGGCGAAGCTAGTGTTGTTCCACTGGACGTATTGCGTTGACCCGACGCGGCCGTTCACGTCCGGGGGATTACCGGAAGGGCTGAATCCAGCGAGGCCCACGCCGACGCCATCAAAGCTGAGGCCGGTCGGAGTCGGTGCCGACGCCAGCGGTCCCGCCTCGGTCTGGAGCGGTCCTGCAGGGCCGCCACTCTTAGTCGGCGGCTTGGGCCGAATCGGTTCCAGACGAGGAATCTTCGGAACGGTTGCCGGATTAATCGGTCGCATGTCCCGCAACTTCCCGCTGCGAACCGCCGCGACCGGGCGCAGGGCGCTTGGCGGGCCGCTATACGGAACCGCAGCCGGTAGTAATGCTCGCGTTGGGTCCGCCGGATCCTTGTCCAATTTAATTGCTCCACCGCCGGCGAAGCGCTGTGATGGTGACTCTATCCCCAAGGTGGATGCCAGCCGTGTCAACCAACGGGACGAACCAGTCGTCTGTGTGTTGTTGGCTAGCTGCGGCGCGCCTGCGAGAGCGAACAGCGTGAGCATCCCTGCCGTGAGGCACAGGAGAGATACGATAAGGGCCCGCAAGTTGAAGAAAGCGGTGCGGCGGAATTTTTTTATTTTCATGACTGGGTGTCCGGAGATGAGGCACACGCCGGTTACTTGCCGGACGTGAGACGTCGAATGTGTTACATCGTTTTCAAGTGATCGATCGCGTATATCTTTTTTCGGCCCGCGCGTCAAAACTTTTTTCTCGAAGCCTGAAAATAACGTGTGCCATTCAGCGCATGCCGCTGTCAGCAGTCCAATTTACCTTTGTCATTTGGCTAGCGACGACATTCGCCTCGAAACGCCAGCGCCCAATTCGTGCCGCCGCGCCTTCTTTCACGATGACGTAATGACCAGGTGGCAACGCGACTTGGAACCGCCCCTCGCCATCTGTCGTGAACGTCTTGACAGTCGCATCGCCGGCTTTAATCGCGAACTGCGCGTTACGCACAGGCGCAACACTCGGCCCCTCATCTTTCCTGATCGGTCCGGGGCGGGTCGGCGAGACGACAATCGTGCCTTCTATTCCGCTCGTGCCTGGAGGCGGTGTTGCCACGGCTGTCATGGAAAAGAGCGCGATAAGCGTCGCTCCGACAATCGAGATGTGCACGCGAGCCATCCGTCAATATCGCGCGCCGGCTGATAAACACGAGAACATCATCCCCCATCCGGTCCGCCAATCGGACTCATTCGACAGGCGCGCGATCGAATTCGACGGCCCGCGATGCTTCGCCGCGACGCTTGTAGTAGGAATCGCTCGATCAAAAGAATATCCGGATGATGTTGGCGGATCAGTTCTCCCGCGTCATAGAAACCATCTATAGCGCGGTTTCTCGGGTCCAGCAGAACCGCTCATTGCGCGAACTGTCTAGCTGCCGTTCTTTTGAATCTGCAATCGGCAATTCGCATTCCGCAATTATTATCATGCCTCGTCAATATACCCTGCAGCGCGCGCCAAGATCGACATCGATCCATGTCGATTACGCCGCTGAGTTGAACGAACAGCAGCTCGCGGCGGTGACCGCTCCGCCCGGACCGATCCTTGTGATCGCCGGCGCGGGCTCGGGAAAAACGCGCACGCTTACGTATCGCGTGGCGTACCTGCTCGAAAACGGCATCGATCCCCGAAATATTCTGCTGCTCACATTTACGAACAAAGCTGCGCGCGAGATGCTGAATCGCGTCACGAATTTGCTGCCAGTCGATGCCAGCGGGCTTTGGGGCGGGACATTCCATTCGGTTGGAAACCGGATTTTGCGCAGGCACGGTAGCGCCCTTGGTTACTCGAGCGGCTTCACAATCATGGACCGCGAAGATCAAAAGGATTTGATCAATACCGTTGTGGCGAGCGCGGGCATTGATCCGAAGGAAATCCGGTTTCCAAAAGGTGATGTGCTCGCGGAAATCTTCAGTTTCGTCGTGAACACGGAGATGCCGCTGGAGGCGTTGCTGGCGGAAAAGTTTCCTTACTTCCTTCCGTTGCTCGACAAAATCCAAGACGTTCGGGACCGATACGAAAAAAAGAAGAAGGCAACGAATTCGATGGATTTCGACGACCTGCTGCAAAAAACGTTGTTGATGTTTCAGCAGCACGAGCGGGTCGCGGAAATCTACCGGCGCCAGTTTCAATTCATTCTGGTCGACGAATACCAGGACACGAACAAAATTCAGGCTGATCTTGTCGACCTGCTCGCGCGCAACCATCGCAACCTGATGGTAGTCGGCGACGACGCGCAATCGATCTACTCCTGGCGGGGCGCGAACTTCCAAAACATTCTCGAATTTCCGAAGCGCTATCCGGATGCGCAGGTGTTCAAGATCGAAATGAATTACCGCAGTGTGCCGGAAATTCTGGAGGTCGCGAACGCAGCGATCGCTGCAAATGTTCAGCAATTCCGGAAATACTTAAGCGCAACCCGGGAATCAAAGACGCTCAAGCCAGCGTTAGTCGCGCTGAATGACAGCTCGGAACAGGCGCAGTTTGTTGCCCAGCGGATCCTCGAGCTGCGCGATGAAAACGTTGACCTGAACGACATCGCGGTGCTTTACCGCGCGCACTATCACGCACTCGAGCTGCAATTGGAGCTTTCGCGCCGGGGCATCCCGTACCAAATCACCAGCGGCATCCGCTTCTTCGAACAGGCCCACATCAAAGATGTGACGTCGTTCATCCGCTTTGTGGCGAATCCGCGTGACGAAGTCGCCTTTAATCGCATGGTGAAATTGCTTCCCGGCATCGGCAACCGCACCGCGGAAAATCTGTGGCAGGCATGGCGAAAGTCGCGTGTAGCCCCGGGCGTAGACGGCGGTTCTGAAGCCGAATCGGCCCCTGCCGGGGTCGCCGCCCCCGGCTACAGCTTTGGCGAATCCCTTCTTGCGATGAACGTCCCTCCAAAATCAAAGAAAATGTGGACGCAACTGGCGCATACCCTCGATGAGATTGCACCGGGCGGCGAACCGAATCCGCCTTCCGAAATGATCACTTCTGTTGTCGAGGCGATTTACGATGACTATGCCAAGGTGAACTTTGCGAATTACCAACTTCGCCGGGAAGATCTTGACCAGCTCGCAGCATTCGCTCGCCAATTCAAAGACGTACACGAATTTCTGTCCCAGTTGGCGTTGATCAGCAACGTCGATGCGGAAGCCGCGCCGGTTCAAACTAGGGAGAAAGAAGCTGTCAATCTATCCAGCGTGCACCAGGCAAAAGGTCTCGAGTTTCACTCGGTGTTCGTGATTTGGCTGACCGACGGCATGTTCCCAAGCAGTCGCTCGCTCGATACGCGCGATGCGCTGGAGGAAGAACGCCGCTTGTTCTACGTGGCTATCACGCGCGCGCGCGATGAGCTTTACCTCACCTACCCGCACATGCGTCTGAGCGGCGGCTACGGCGATGTCTTCCAGCGGCCATCCCGTTTTCTGCAAGAAATTCCAAATGAACTCGTCGAAGACTGGCAAGTGAGTAGGAAATGACAAATTACGAATGACGAAGGAATGACGAAACCCGAATGACAAAATATCTGTCACACTGCTTCGTCATTTATTCATTCAAGCCTCATTCGTCATTCGTCATTCATCATTCGTCATTTCTCTGATGGATCTATCGCCGGAAAAGAAGATCGCTGGTGTGCTCGTACCGCTTTTTGCCTTGCGCAGAGAGAACGATTTGGGAATCGGCGATCTCGGCGCATTGCGGGAGTTTATTGATTGGATTGCAGAAATCGGATTCACGCTTGTTCAGCTTCTCCCAATCAACGAAACCGGCGCGGATAACAGCCCATACAATGCCATCAGTGCGATGGCGATCGAGCCAACGACTCTGCACCTCGCGCCAGGTTCGCCGCCAGATTTAACGCGCGAGGACTTTGAGGCTGCACTCACGGAAGTCGACCTTCCAAGCCTCCTCCGCGGCCCCACAAACTATCCGCGAGTCAAAGAACTAAAGCAGCGCATTCTCGAGAAGGCGTTTGCGAATTTCTCCGCTGGCGCCAACGAAAAACGGCGGTTTGAACTCAAAAAATTCTGCGAAGAAGAATCCCCATGGTTGCACGATTACGCGCTCTTCCGCGTTCTCATCGAGGAAAATAACGGTAGCCCCGAATGGGATCGATGGCCGTATCAAAGCACTGAACGTGCTCGCAACTGGATACGCGATCTCCCGCACGACAAACAGGCAACCCTGACAGGACGCCGAGATTTCTTTTGTTACGTGCAATGGATCGCACACCAGCAATGGCGCGATGTGAAATTCCATGCTGAGAAACGCGGCGTCGCGTTGATGGGTGACATTCCCTTCGGTGTCAGTTATTACAGCGCCGACGTTTTCTCGCGCCAGAATGAATTCATGCTCGACTGGTTCGGCGGCGCGCCTCCCGAGCCCCTCTTCAAGGACGATGCTTTCACCCAAAAATGGGGACAAAACTGGGGCATTCCGATTTATCGCTGGAGCGTTATGTGCGCGAATAATTTTCAATGGTGGCGCGAACGGGTGCGCGGCACCAGACGCATCTTTCATCTGTTCCGGATTGATCACGTCCAGGGATTTTATCGCGTCTATGCGTTCCCGTGGCGGCCTGAGAGAAATAGGGAATTCCTGCCCCTCGACCAGCATCAAATGCTCGAACGAACCGGGGGCCGCGCACCGCATTTCGTTCCTCGCGACGACGAGACGCCCGAAAACCAGGAAGCGAATAACCGCGAAGGTGAAGAATACCTGCGCGTCGTTCTGGAAGAAGCCGGCACCGCGCGTGTGGCCGGGGAAGACCTCGGCGTGGTGCCCGCTTACGTGCGGCCCAATTTGCAATCGCTTGGTATCGCCGGGTTCAAGATTCCACAGTGGGAAATCCGCGACGGGATGATCATTCCCGGCGAGAGATACGAGCGCCTATCGGTGGCGACTTACGCAACACACGATCACGAACCAATTCGCGCTTTGTGGGAAAAAGCACTCGAACTTTCTACCTGCGAGACAGGACAACAAGCACGCGCGATCCTTGAGAACATCGCGCTTTTTGCCGGATTGAATTCCAAAATCGACCAGCTCGACTACGAGAAAGATTTTTGTCCCGCGGTGATGGACGCGCTTTTCAGATGTAACTCCTGGATCGCAATCGTCATGATCACCGATCTGCTGGCGCGCAAATACCGCTTCAACGTCCCCGGGACACGGGCGAACCTGAATTGGACGCGGCGAATACAGCGCTCGATCGCGAAGCTCCGATCCAGCCGGAAAGAGCGAAAGCGAATGCAGTTAATTCATGAGCTATTGAAAAAAACCGGGCGCGTTTGAACTTCTGGAGGGCTGTGTGCGCTTACGCGCTCTTCTCGATTGGCGCGCCGACTTTGTTGCCCCATTCGGTCCACGAACCGTCGTAATTGCGTACGTTGTTGAGGCCTAACAAGTACGTGAGCACAAACCAGGTGTGACTGGAGCGCTCGCCGATTCGGCAATAGACGACTGTGTCTTTCTCGGGGCTGACGCCGCACTGCTCGAAATAGATCTTTGCCAGTTCCGGGGCTGGCTTGAACGTGGCATCATCGTTCGTGGCCGTCTTCCATGGCATACTCTTCGCCCCGGGAATATGACCGCCGCGGAGCACCCCTTCTTGCGGATACTCCGGCATATGTGTGATCTCCCCGCTGTATTCACCCGGCGAACGCACGTCGATCAGTGGTTTGCCGCTCTTGCTCTGCCCGAGCGCTTCATCGAAGAACGCGCGAATCTCTTTGTCGAAGCGTTTCTCCGGCTCCGGATAACTTGTCTCCGCGTATTTTGGAATCTCGCGCGTCATCGGACGGCCTTCCGCTTTCCACTTGTCGCGGCCGCCGTTGAGGATTTTCACCTTGTCATGACCGAACAACCGGAACGCCCAAAGCGCGTAGCACGCCCACCAATTCGCCTTGTCACCGTAAAAAATGCAGGTCGTGTCCGGCGTAATACCGTGACGGCTACAAAGCCGCGCAAATTTTTCCGGTGAGATATAATCGCGGATTACGGGGTCCTGGAGATCGGCGCGCCAATCGATGTGCACCGCGCCGGGGATATGGCCGGTGTCGTAAAGCAAAATGTCCTCATTCGACTCGACGATCCGCATTCCCTCATCTTGGAGATGTTGCTCCAGCCAATCAGTCTCAACCAGCGCTTCCGGATGCGCGTATTCAGTTGGATGCGTAGCCATAGGGTTTCAAAATTTCCGTCGCCTTTCCTCGCGAGCAAGCGCGATTTAGTTTCGGGTAGCACATTCGTCCCCGATTGCTGGCGACGGTGCCTCGCCGTCGCGGACTTTACTCAATATCGGCTTCAAGTTTGCTTACGCGCTTGGCAAACACCTGTTTCGGCGCGACGCCGAAACCAGCACGCGAGACGCGTGCGCTACCCGGGTAGAGGCTCAATGCAAAATCGAATCCGCCGGATAAACCACTCCGTTTTTGATCACCGTGTCGATGTCAGAAGCGTGTGAGATGTCCTCTAGCGGATTCGAATTGAGAATCACGAGATCGGCGAAGTAGCCGTTTTCGAGCCTGCCGATTCGCTCACCGGTTTCACCGCCGAAAAGTTTTGCCGCGTTTGCCGTCGCGCATTGCAGAATCTGCATCGGCGTCAACCCGGCTTCTTTCATCAATTGAAATTCACGGAACAGCGCGGGGCCGTGAATCGTTCCGATGTTCCCCGCGTCCGTGCCGGCGGCGATCGTTACGCCAGCCTCTTCGAGCTTCTTCAAGTTCGGCAGCGCGACATCGTACGTCTTCTTGATCTTATCCAGCGCGGCGTTCGGATCAGCCAAGGCGTCCTTTACTCGTTGCGGCAATTTTTCTGGCGCAATTTTCGTTACATCCAGTGATGCAATTACTTCCGGATTGCCCCAGTTTTGTTCCTCGCGAGTCAGATTCAGCTGGTGCGAAAACGTTCGGCCGTATCGTTCAAATACGACCAGCGTCGGACACAAAATTAGGTGGCGATCTTTCAACAGCTTCACGAATGCGTCGTCGACCGGCTTGTCGATCACGCTATGCACGAGCACGTTTGCGCCTTCTTCCACTGCCGCACGCGCGGTCTCAAGCTCGGTGGCATGCACCGCGACGCGAATTTTGTGCGCGTGACTTTCTTCAATCGTTGCGCGGACGATAGGTCGAAAGCTTTCGACCGGGTGATCTTTGTCCACGAT
>JBKOYE010000082.1:0-10211 GCA_046725275.1 Verrucomicrobiota bacterium | reverse complement strand
AGCGCGTACTCAAGCATGGCCCATGTGAACGAGGCGACAGCGGTCGCAAGCGTCGTGCTCATGAACGCGTTCGCAGCGATTCCATCAGGCGCAAGCGCGCTGCCCGCGTTAAAACCGTACCACCCGACCCAGAGCAAACCCGTTCCGACCATGCAAAGCACCATGCTGTGGGGCGCCATGATCTCTTTCCTGAATCCGAGCCGATGCCCAAGAAGAATGCACAACACCAGCGCCGACCAGCCGGAGGTCATGTGAACGACGGTGCCGCCGGCAAAATCGATAGCGGTAATTTTTGCCCGCGGATTCCACACGCCATTCATCCAACCATCAATTCCCCACACCATGTGCGCGATGGGAAAATAGACGGCGAACATCCAGATGCCAACAAACAGAAGGACAGCCGCAAATTTCATCCGCTCAGCCACGGCGCCGATGATTAAGGCCGGTGTAATGATGGCGAACATCAGTTGATACATCGCGAAAACGTTCTGCGAAACCCAATACGAATATTCAGAGTTCGGTCGGGCATCGACGCCGTGCAGAAACGCAAACCTTAATCCGCCAATAAACGGTGAGCCGCGCGAGAAAACGAGGGAGTAACCTGCCGCCCACCAAAGAATGGTGACCAGCCCCGCAATCCCGAGGCACTGCGCCAGCACGGACAGGACGTTCTTTGCGCGCACAAGCCCGCCATAAAAGAGCGCCAGACCTGGCAATGTCATAAAAAGCACCAGCGCGGCGCACGTCATCATCCATGCGTTGTAGCTTGGACCAGGCGCGGCGACCTTCGAGCTACTGGCAGAACCGATATCCGCCCCCCGCGGCGAATTGTTTACATACGCTTCAAGATCAGCGACCCGTTGCTCAAGCGACGGCCCCGCCGAAGACGACGGTGCTTGGGCATGCAGCAGAGACGAGAACGCAATGATCCCAATAAGCAGAAAGGCCCGCATCGTTACGCACGTTTTTATAATGACGCGAATTTTTGGCGGCAAGGAAAATGCCGCACCGATTTCACCGCAAGCGTTGTCCTCCGCGGATTTGATTGGCGGCGTCTGTGTCAGACGCCAGTTCAACCGCAACTTTCATCCAAGGTGGATCGATGTCTCCGACCTCGATGCCAACGCTTCACCGAAGGCGCAGTTTCTTTCGATCGTCCGCTGAGGACAGCGGACTACAGCAAACAGAAAGCTCCGCCGAGCCCTGGCTGCGCCAGGTTGACGTGCTCGACGGAGTTCCTCCTCTGCCCGTCAAAATGAGATTGAATTGGGGATGATCTCGCGGGGAGACGATTGAAGCGAAACCTGCTGCGATACTGATTCATCGGCATCCTCGTCGTCATTATCATCCCGATCATCTGCATCGTCCGTATCGGCTTCGTCCGCGCTATCTGTGTCGGATCGCGGCGCGACTGTGGGCAAGTCACTTTGTTGTAATCGCTCATACCGTTCACGCACGTCGGCCGGCATCTTGTCGAGGTCTTCCTTCGTTTCGACTGGACCACTGAAAAGCAGTTTGCCCTGCGGATCTTTCACCGTGAGCAGTTTTCTCCCGTCCACATTCGCCAATTTGAGCTCGCCCTTGTCGTCTGAGAAAACAATCTGCGCTTTGCCTAGATCGATCCTGCTGGCCTTGATCGCGCCGTTGTCTTCAAAAAAGATCCGAAGCTCGTCGGCTGCACGACGGGCATCGTCACGCGCGCGTCTGGCCGCTTCGTGAGCTTGTATTACGGCTCCGCGGATAATGCCGCGTTGCGCATCGCCCAATTGCTCTTTGAGTTGTTCCTTGAGATCCTGCATTTGGTCGCCGAGGTCACCTGTGGCATCGAAATCCCAATGCCAGTCGTGGTTGCCCCCAGGAAAGGCACTGTGTCGCTGCGGGACTTCTTTCTTGGCAAGTTTAACGGTCAGCTTTTGCTCCTGTCCCTTGCGCAAGACAGTGAGCGTCACTTCCGTTCCTTCGGGGAAAGTTTGCAGAAGCTTTCGCAATTGACTCGGCTCAATCAGAATCTGGTCGTTCAGCGTTTTGAGAATGTCGTTCTGTTGAACGCCAGCGGCAGCGGCCGGGCTGTTCGGTTCGACGTAATCAACAACCAACCCCAGGCCTTTGCCCAACCCAAGCTGTTCACTCACCACAGGTGGCACCTGCGATGTATCCACACCGAGATAGGTCACCGGAATCTTCGGACCTTTCTCGCGATGACCTGGCATCCCCGGCGAATGCGGCGGACGGGGCGGTTGTAGCGGCTGTGGCGGTGCAGGCGGTGTTTGCGCGAGCGCTGCCATCGGCAGGAACGCGATGACTGTGATACTCAATATGGATTTCATTTTCATGGTTTGTTTTGTTGAATCATTGACCTGAAACTGGGATGAGGACGATTTCCTCGCTCGGATAGGAGACGCGAAGGGATGCACCCGTTTCCGGATTGCGCCACCGCCAGGTCTGTTGTGTGTGGTAGCGGACGCGTCGCATGGGCCGCTCCGACCCGTCAGCAAAATGCAGTCCTTCATCGCGCTCGTTGTAAACAAGATTGGTCCCGCCTGCAGGAACGAATCTGCTGGAGGATGTGGATCGCTCCGTCTCAAGCGGAACTGGCCGGATTTCGCGCGCAGGCGAACCTTGGGCTACGGTTTGTTGGTGCTCGTGCCGACGTTCCATGGTGACTGCCGCGAACAAAATCAAAACCGCGGCAGCAGCGAGGCCGAAGCCTAACGACCACGAATTGTGCGCGGCTTCTTTGAAACGCCACCAACCCGATGGGGCATCCGCCGCGGCGGATGGCCTACAATCTTCGAGAGTTTCCCCCACCCGCTCGAAAAGCACGGACGACGGCTGCGCTGGCCGCAACTTTCTCAGTTCCTTTTCAAGCTCCGAAAAATCGTTCATTGCGGTTGCAAAGTTTTCTTCAAATTGGTCAACGCATACCGGTACCGCGATGCTGCAGTGTTTTGAGAAATTCCCAGCGCGCCTGCGATCTCGCTAAATGTAAGATCATTCCAGACTTTCAACACCAGCACCTCCCGCTGATCGCGCGGCAACGAATCAACTGCCGCGGCGAGTGCCGATTGCGTGTCATCTTCCAATTCAAAGTGCGGTTCGACGGCCGAGTCAGCTTCAGCAAGAACAATCGCCTCGCGTCGGGCCCGGCGGATGTCGCGACGGATGAAATCGAGCGCGATGGAGCGAACGGCAGCATAGAGCAGGGCGCGGTTATCAATGTTGTGATTGCGCCGCCAGAACTTGACAAAGGCTTCCTGAACAATGTCTTCCGCGTCGGCCGCTGACTGCACCCATTGACGGGCAAACAGAAGCAATCCGGGCGCAACTTCAGAAAAGCAGTTCCTCCAATTTTCATGGCTTCCGATGGGCTCCATGACCTTTTCACGGTCTTTACTTTCAAGACGCCGCCAAGTGGTGATTTTGTCTACGCGCCTCGGAGAAAAAACGCGGCAAACCCTAATAACTCAGAACTTTTCCCGTACGTTCCAGCGGCCCGGCTCTGCTTTGGGTGAAACTGCCGCCCAGGCGATATCGCGAACAAACAAATCGTATGGGAGCCTCCACTGGGGATAGCGCTTCGCCGTGCCGCTCAGTGGCAAATAGTCCACATTGTGAAAGTAAAATCGGAGTAACTGGTCGAGCTCCTTGAATGAAAAATGATGAACATGCAGTTGTTCTCCGGAGAGCCGCTTGCCGCGCATCACCTTCCAGCGCCGATGCAGATGATAATCGAGCGGAACCGAACCGACATAAGCGCTGCCGCGGTTCTTTTTCAAAATTCGATGCACCTCGCGGACGGTGATTACTGGATAAGGCAGATGTTCCAAGACCTCGGTCGTCATTACGACATCGAAGCTCGCATCTTGAAAGTTGATGGCGGAAGTAAAATCCATTTCCGCACAGGCAACACCAGACCCGCGCGCGACTTCCAATGCAGCATCGTCAATATCCACGCCGATCCAGCGAATTAGTCCCACCATCCCAGCGAGGATTCCGCCACGGCATCCCACATCCAAGCCGAGACTTCGCCGATCGTGTCCGTTTTTCTCCAGCCAGCGACGATAGAAGGCCGTCTTGATCGTTTCGTGTTGCGGGCCGATTTCCGTATAATAATTTGGCGTCTTCGTTATGTCGGCGTAATCCTGGTAGAATTCCCGGATCAAACGGCGGCCGCGGTCTGGCTCGTTCAGTAACAACTCCTCCGGGAATCTGTTTTCGCCGCTCACGATTTAAAGCGCGCCAATCTAAACCCCGTTGCGTGATTGTCATTGTTTGGGGCTCGGAATCGCCCGCAAAATCAAGTCGCCCAGCCAGTCTCGATGCGCGACTCCTTCGCGGTACGCGCGCAGCGATTCCACAGAAGAATTCACTCGCAGGTTGCTGTACGATCCGTCGGCGTTTTGCCAGCGCTCGTGCCAGTAAAGCGCTGCTTTGAGCCGCGGATAGCGCGTGCGAAAAAGCTCCAGACCTTGCTTGATCCAGGCCGGTTTGTGCATGGCGCTGGGCTTTGCCGTCGCAAGCGGAAACTCCCCGGTCGCCCACTCTGCAATCATGATCGGCTTATTCGGGTCAAGTCGGCTCATCTCCTCATATGGCCAGTCAACTAATGAAGGAATATCGGGATTCGGTTCGTCTTTGTATTGTTGCCCGTAAACGCTAAGGCCGAGCCAATCAATGTAATCTGATCCGGGATAATACGCGGGAGCGCAGTTCCAAGTTTCGTAGGGATACGGATAATTGTTGGCATGAAACATCCACTTGATGTTTGACGCGCCGCGCGAGCGGACGCGGTTCACAACGTAACGATACGCACTGCGAAACGTTTCCGGCCCTTTCCAATTGTTGTATTCCGGGACCCATTGCGCACCGCCGTAGTAAGCACCCGACCACGGAAACCAAGTCCCGTTCATTTCCACGCCGAACACAACAATCATTGGATGCCCAAAATCCCGCGCCGCGTCAGCCCATTTGTCGATGTATGCGTCCCACTTCCCCGAGAGAATCTCAGTTAAACTGAACTTGTCCGGGCCGTGATCTTCCTCGTACGGCCTGTCCCATGGCGACCAAAAAACAAGCGGTAACGATCCGTGTCGCCAGATCACATTGAGATTGTCCACGGGGAAATTCTGTTCTCCCCAGTAGCTCGACGAAGCGATGATGGCCTGATGCTTGCCAACCATCTCTTCGAACTCTTCGATCGTCTCAAGCGTCACATCATCCTCTGCATCGCCAAAATCCATGAACGCACCGGTGTACACGCCGCGACCCGGAATCACGACCTCGACCGGGCCGTTCGGATCGACTTGCGTCGCAGGCGACGGCTTGCTGCATCCGCCCAGGACGAGTGCAAGACTCAGTGCGACAAGCAACCTCATAGTATCATTGTAAGCAAAGCGAAGCTGCGACGCAGCGGACGTAGTCCGCGAGGCCAGGCTTTCAATCTCTGGTCAATTTTCAAACCGCTCGTCTTCAGCCGAATTAGACCGAAGACTCCTCGCTTCGCTCAATGACAGCCGACTGAGACGAGGCGTTCCGCTTCCAGACGGATTCTCCTTGACCTGCCAATTCCAAAATATCAGAAGAGAAAACGCGCCCTCCAGTTGAGGTGCAAGAGATGCGCACAAAAGTTCTCACGATCTTGACCGTGTTTTTCGCCGCAGCCGCTTTCGCGGAGGACTTTAAAACAAGTAACGGCAAAGAATACAAGGATGCGACGCTCATGCGCGTCGAGCCCGATGGCATTGTCGTTAAAACGAAATCAGGAGTGACGAAGGTTTATTTCAGTGAACTGCCGAAAGACGTTCAGGAACGGTTTCATTACGATTCGGAAAAGGCCGCGGCATATTCTGCCGAGCAGGCCGCAAACTACGCAACGTATCAAAAGCAGCAGGAAGAAACCCGACGTCAACAAGCCGACCTGGACGCAAAGAACAAGGAGATCTTAGCTAAACAACAAGCGGCTACCGATCGCACCCAGACTTTGCAGGCTCGCTACAATCAGCTTCAAAAGCGGGAACAGGATTTGCTTCGCCAAATCGGCGAAGCAAAACAACCCGGGCCGGAATACCGGCAGGGTAAGTCTGTACACCACCACCCGAATCCGCAAAAATCCCAGCTACCGCTTCTCCAGAGCCACCTGAGCGATGTTCGTCGCGAAAAAGGCGAGGTCAGAAAGCAGTTGGACAAAGTGCAGCAGTAGTAACCAAGCGGCGCGACGACGCCCCGCAGGGCAGCAGGCAGTACACACTCCCAAAGCTTCGCAGAACTGGATCGCGCTTTCTCCGTTTCGCACGAAGTGCTTTGGAGGTGCGATGTGTCCTCGCGTCGCTTTCATTCTCAGCGATCCGCATTTACATACCACGCCGTGAATCACGCCGGATTGAGGGATTGCCTCCAAAAAAAGTGGCTGTGCAATAGTGCAGTCATCTCATTCGCTCTCCAATTAGCCTTCGCGAGACAAACATCCGGAGGCGAGAAGCCGCTCACAGTTTCTGCCATTGTCTCCGCAGAGCACTCGGTAAACCGTTGTGTGCCGACCGAAGCTTTGGGCGCTGGTGTTGACGGCCACGAGAAAGGCGAATGCGCCCGGATGTTCACGGACAAAAACATCGCGGAAATGTTATCGGCCGGGCTCGGGCCGCTGACGTATCGGCTGCGCACTGAGCTTGGTGGCGAAGTCTGGCATTGGAATCCACACGGCATATGGAGCGACCCGGCTCACCAGTGCGGGTATTGGACATCTGACGATTCGCTCGGCGGACCAATCAATGTTTCTTATGGCTATCGCTTGCCACGACGAGGAAACACAATCGATCAGGCAAACGATGACGGATACTCGCGGATTGCAGACGGAGATAAAGAATCGTTCTGGAAGAGTAATCCGTATCTGGATTCACATTTCACTGGCGAATCGGACGATGCTCATCCGCAATGGGTAATCATCGACCTCGGCTCATCGAAACCGGTCAACGCGATCCGAATTCACTGGGCAACGCCGTACGCCACCGGGTATCGCGTCGAGTACTGGCCGGGCGACGACCCAATGCACCCGCACTCCGGTGATGACGACGACTGGCAGCTATTCGCAGATGGAAACATCGAGAATGCGCACGGCGGTAATGAACTGATCCGACTCGCAGAGCGCCCGCGCCCGGTTCAGTTCGTGCGAATCGTGATGAGCCTGAGTTCGCATTCGAGCGCGCAAAGCTCAGATGACATTCGCGACCGGTTAGGCTTCGCGATTCGTGAGATCGAGCTCGGTAAAGTCGATAAGGACCGTCGGTTTCATGATTACATTCGCCACGCTCCAGATCGGCATCGACAGACAATCATTTACACCTCATCCACCGATCCGTGGCATCGCGCTGAAGATATCAACTACAGCACAGAGCAACCGGGATTGGATTTCATTTTGCGCAGCAAGCTCACTAACGACTTGCCTGTGCTCGTGCCGGTGGGCGTGCTGTACAACACGCCGGAGAATGCCGCCACTGAAATTAACTACCTGCTGCGGCGCAACTACAGGTTGGAGGAATTGGAGCTGGGCGAAGAACCTGATGGCCAATGGGCCTCTCCAGAAGATTACGCCGCACTTTACACCGGAGTCGTGCGCCGGCTCGTCTCACTGAATCCGCGTTTGAAACTCGGAGGACCGAGCCTGCAAAACTTCGAAGACCAACTGCTCACATGGGCAGACGCGTCCGGGAATCGTTCCTGGATGAACCGGTTCTTGAAATATGTGCGAGGCGCTGGAGTACCGTTCGATTTTTTTTCCTTCGAGTTTTATCCATTCGATAACATCTGCGCCGATCCTGCGCCGCACTTGTTGCAAATCCCAAAACGTCTCGGCGCGATGATGGCGAGCTTGCGCGCGGACGGCGTGCCTTCGGACATTCCGTGGTTCATGACCGAATACGGCTATTCCGTTTTCGCCGGACGCCCCGAAGTGGACATCGAAGGCGCACTCTTCAACGCGGATACAGTTGGCGCGTTCCTCACGCTGGGTGGCACAAAACAGTACCTATACGGGTATGAACCGAACTATCTCCAGGACGAGCTGAAATGTTCCTGGGGCAATCTCATGATGCTTCAGTTGCATCCAAAAAATGACCAACATAATCGTCTCTCTGCCTACTACGCCGCGCGGCTCATCACGAAAGAATGGATGCAGCCAGTAAGCGAGCAGCACGAAGTATTTCCGGTCACCATACGCGCAACGAAAAACGGCGCGCACGGAATGACGCGCCCCACCGTAACTGCATACGCAGTCCGACGACCGGACAAACAGTGGGCGCTTCTTGTAATCAACAAGAATCCCAATCGCGCAGTGCAACTCAATGTGGAGTTCGAGGTTCCCGCCGCAAAACAGCCGGTGAGTTTTGTCGGGCCAGTTGAAGTAGTTCAATTTTCACGAGCAGAATACGCGTGGCATGCTGATGGTCCAAACGGTCACCCGACTCGCAGTCTTCCGCCCGCGCAGTTCACGCGAGAAGCATCATCGTCTTATGAGCTCCCGCCGTATTCACTCACCGTTCTTCGCGGAAAAGTTGTGGATTGATGTATCGCATCACGGTCGACGCCGCCGAGGCCGGCGTTTTATTTGCCGAACATTCCCGCAAACCACCCTTTTCTCTGGGACTTCAAAGCTTTCTGGAACTCCTCCTTCACAAAATTGGGGTCCCTCGCGTGGGCCATAGCGTCCATGAGACTGATGCGGTCAGCTATAAGCAACTCGATAAGACTATCGTCCACGGTATGCATGCCGTCGGGATGTCCGATTTGAATCAGTCCCGGTATCTGCGAAAGACGCAGGCTGCGGATACACGCCTCGATTCCCGAATTCACGGTCATTAATTCTGTGGCCAAAACCAATCCTTGCTGGCCGCTTCGCGGCAGCAGATACTGGCACACCACTCCCAGCAGCGACCACGCAAGTTGGGCAGCGACGAATTGCTGGCCCTCCTTTGGAAAGGCATCAATAATGCGGCCAATGGCTGTTGGCGCATCGTTCGTGTGCATGGTTCCAATCACAAGGTGCCCTGTTTCCGCTGCTGTAATCGCAGTTTGCATCGTGTCGATATCCCGCATCTCGCCCACAAGAATGACGTCCGCATCCTGTCTTAACGCGTTCTTGAGCGCTGACGCGAAGTCGCGCGCGTCGGTACCAATCTCGCGCTGGTTCACCAGGCTTCGCCCCTGGGAGTGAACAAATTCTATCGGATCCTCAATGCTGACCATGTTGACCGACCGCCGTCTGGCTATCGTTTGTGCCATGCTCGCCAGTGTTGTGCTTTTGCCTTCACCGCTCGCGCCAGTCACTAGTATCAGGCCGGCTCGCTCGTCGCACCAGCGATCCAGCACGGGAGAATGTCCCAGGGACTTCAGATCGCCGACCTCCGCAGGGATAAGTCGGAAATTGGCCTCAATCGCACCTGACACATAGCATGCATTTCCGCGAAAGCGCCCGAGGTTGCCGACCTGCAACGCGAAGTCAAGCTGCCATTCGTTTTCAAGCCTCGCCCGTTGTCCCTCCTTCAAGGCATCGATCACCAGTCTCCTTGTGTCTTCCGCCGATAGCGGCTCTTCCGTTAGCGGCTCGATGACACCAGCGACCCGCAACATCGGTGGCGCGCCCACTGTCAAATGAAGATCAGAAGCTCCCCGCTCGACCACAAGCGCCAGAAAATCGATCAAGTCATGTTTTTCCATAGAGATTCAAATGGTGCGGAGAACTGCTCTACCCGATTCCTCTCATGGCGCGACGCAGCTCGGATTCGTTGCTGACCGAAGCCATGGCGGTCGCTTCCGTGATGATCTTGTCTTGGAGCGCTTTGATCGTCGATTGCAAAAATGAAACGGCGGCAGGGTCCGACCCGCGAGCGATATATTGATCAATGTTCTGCAACTCCCGTCTCGCGATCCAGTCACGCATGGCACCGGCATTTTCGACGTGTTCCACCAGCAAATATAAACCTCCGTCGGCAGATTCGACCAGCTTCTGGCACAGGACTCCAGAAAGTTGGTTTGCCAAAAGGCTCACACCATGCTTCTCGTCCGCGGCCGGAAAAAGATTCAAATAACGTTCCATCGTGTCCGCGACCTTCTCCGAATGCATGGTCGAAACAACGAGATGTCCGGTTTCCGAAGCCTGCAGCGCCGTCAACGCCGTCTCGTAATCCCGGATCTCGCCAACAAAAATGACATCCGGCGCC
>JBKOYE010000181.1:0-13255 GCA_046725275.1 Verrucomicrobiota bacterium | reverse complement strand
GTCGGGGTCAGTACGGGCACGTGGAAGTGGACGTGCGTCCCGCCGAGCGTGGCAAGGGTCTCACGGTTGAGAACAAGATCGTGGGAGGCATCATTCCGAAGGAATACATCCCGGCGGTGAAGAAGGGTGTCGAAGAAGCGGTGCTCAACGGCGTGCTGGGCGGCTATCCTGTTGTCGATGTGGAGGTGGACATCGTGTACGGATCGTTCCACGACGTCGATTCCAGCGAGCTCGCATTCAAGATGGCGTCGATTTTCGCGATGAAGGATGGCTTCAAGCAGGGCAAACCTATTCTGCTGGAGCCGATCATGAGGGTGGAGAACATCACGCCGGAAGAATATCAGGGCGACATCTGCGGCGACTTGAGCCGGCGGCGCGGAGCGATCAACAGCATCGAGACGCGCGGGAACATGGTGATTATTCACGCGATGGTGCCGCTCGCGGAGTTGTTCGGATACGCGACGGCAATCCGTTCATTGTCGAAAGGCCGCTCCAGTTATTCAATGGAGCCGTCGCATTTCGAGCCGGTGCCGGCGAATCTGGTCGCGGCGATTCTCGATCAAAAGGAGACGAAATGAGCAATGGCCAGCGCATTCGCATTCGCCTGAAGGCATTCGATCACCGCATGCTGGACCAATCCGCCATGGAAATCGTGGATACTGCCAAACGAACGGGCGCGCGTGTGGCCGGGCCAATTCCGTTACCGACGTTAATTGAAAAGTTCACGGTGAATCGTTCGCCGCACGTCGACAAAAAATCGATGGAACAATTTGAAATTCGCACGCACAAACGGCTGCTGGACATCATCGAGCCAACGGCAAAAACGGTGGACGAATTAAAGAAACTGAACTTGCCCGCGGGCGTTGACATTACGATTAAAATTTAAGCGGAGGTGATTCTGAAACATTCACGATTGCATGGTCATGAGCATCGGACTTCTTGGACAAAAAATTGGTATGACCAGCATTTACGACGCCAAGGGCCGATTGTGTCCCGTGACCGTGATCGCGGCTGGCGATAATGTTTTGTTGCGCCGATTGACCGAAGAGAACGAAGGTTATTCCGCCGTACAGATCGGGTTCGGCGCGCAAAAGGAATCGCGCGTGACCCAAGCGTTAGTCGGTGAATTTAAGAAGGCCGGAGTCGAGCCGCAGAAATTTGTGCGCGAAATTCGCCTGCAAAACGATCTTCCCGAAGGCGAGGTCAACTTGAGCGTTACGCAATTTCAGGCCGGCGATTTCGTCGACGTGATTGGCCGCTCGAAAGGCAAAGGCTTCCAGGGCGTAATGAAAAAGCACAACTTCGCCGGGCAAGGCGCGGCGCACGGTTCGAAAATGCACCGGCGCATCGGCGCGGTCGGCAATCGTTCTACGCCGGGACGCATTTGGAAGAACCAGGGCATGCCCGGTCACATGGGCGATCGGCGCGTGACAGTGCAAAATCTTCAGGTGATGCAGGTGCGCGAAGCAGAAAAAATTATCTTGGTAAGCGGCGCGGTGCCGGGCGCGAACGGCAGTTATGTCGTCGTGCGACCGGCCATTAAACATCCCGAACGCGTACTGGCCCTACATGCTGAGCACCGAAAGCATGAGGAAGAAGAGAAGGCAAAGAAGCCTAAAACGTTGCGTGAGATGGCGCAGAACAAATGAGCGCGAAAGTTTTAACCAAAGCTGCGGCGAAAGAAGCGAAGCTCGCCATTATCGAGGACGGTCGCGGTACACAAGCTGTGCATGACGTAGTAGTAGCGATGCGTGCGGCGCGGCGTTCCGGTTCCGCCAATACGAAGAGCAAAGCCGAAGTGGATTTGTCAGGCGCAAAGCCGTGGCGTCAAAAAGGGACTGGTCGCGCCCGGGCTGGCTACAAATCATCCCCGATCTGGCGAGGCGGCGGCGTCGTTTTTGGCCCGAAGCCGCGTGATTATTCAAAGAAAGTTGGAAAGTCCGTTCGACGGCTCGCGTTTCGAAAAGCGTTGAGCGAACGCATCAACGCTGGAGACGTTTTGACGATCGACAAATTCGTTGTGTCGGAGCTGAAGACGAAAGCTTTTGTCGATCTTCTCAGGAAACAAACCGACGCCGAAAAAGTGCTCATCGTTTCCGATTCGTTCGACGAGAAAACCTACAAGTCGGCCCGCAATGTGAAGCCGGTGAAGCTAGCCACTGCCTCGGATGTGAACACAGAGCAATTGCTCGGGTTTCAGAAAATCCTCATTACGCAGAAGGCTTTGGAAAAACTGGCGGAAAGAACACGCCCGCCGTCGCCGAAAGCCATGGCCCAACAATGAACGAGCCACACGACATCATTAAGACCGCTTCATTGACTGAGAAGTCAACGCTGCTGAGTGAGAAGCAGAACAAATATGTTTTTCGCGTCAGTCCTAAGGCCAACAAGATCCAGATCAAGGACGCAATTGAACGACTGTTCCAGAAGACAGTCGTCGATGTGAACACTTGTAATTACGCCGGCAAGGAGAAACGCGTGCGCGGACCGCTTGGCCGCCGCCCGCGGTGGAAGAAAGCGATCGTGACGTTAAAGGAGGGCGAGAAGATCGACCTGATCTAATCGCGAGAAGTTATGGCCCTGAAAGAATTTCGCCCACTCACGCCGACGCTGCGTTTCAAGTCGCTACCTGCGTTCGATGAGGTTACCAAGTGGCGCCCTGAGAAGAGTCTTCTTCAGCCGAAGAAAAGGAGCGGCGGTCGCAACAACTACGGCCGGCTGACATCGCGACACATCGGCGGCGGTCACAAACAAAGATATCGCAGAGTTGATTTTAAACGGCGCAAGCACCATGTCGCCGCGGATGTAATCGGGATCGAGTATGACCCGAACCGTTCAGCGCGCATTGCTCTGATTAAGTATGCGGATGGAGAGTTAAGCTACATTCTCGCGCCGAACGGACTTCAAGTCGGAGCTACCGTTGCTGCCGGCAACGACGTTGCGCCCGATTTGGGGAATGCACTGCCGCTTCGCGCAATTCCTCTGGGCACGAATGTTCACAACATTGAATTGACTCCCGGCCGTGGCGGCCAGGTTGCGCGCAGTGCCGGGCAACAGGCGACGCTCACTGCGCTCGAAGCCGGATATGCACTGGTGAAAATGCCTTCGGGCGAAATTCGCCGGATTCACGAGAACTGTTTCGCGACGATTGGTCAGGTCGGTAATGTCGATCACATGAACGTGTCGAGCGGCAAAGCGGGACGAACTCGCTGGCGAGGCCGCCGACCGCACGTGCGCGGCATGGTGATGAATCCCATCGATCATCCGATGGGTGGCGGCCAGGGGAAATCAAAGGGAGGCGGCGGTCGTCATCATCCCGTCAGCCCGTGGGGACAATTGGCGAAAGGCTTTAAGACGCGCGCGAAACACAAGCCGAGCGACCGTTTTATTTTGGAAAGGAGAAGGCCGAAGAAGAAAACTTAGAACGAGAATCGAGAATCGAGATTTCTGGATTGGTTTGCGAACCTCAAATCTCGATTCACAAGATCACGAATCACTTGAAATTTATGGCTAGATCGTTAAAGAAAGGACCCTTCGTCGAGTCGCATCTTCTGGAGAAGATCGACAAGATGAACGCGTCGGGCGCAAAGAAACCGATCAAGACTTGGTCGCGGCGCTCGATGGTGACGCCGGACTTTGTCGGCCACACGTTCCTGGTGCACAACGGGAAAACATTTAATTCCGTTTTCGTCACCGAGAACATGGTCGGCCACAAGCTCGGCGAATTTTCGCCGACACGCGTGTTTAGGAAACACGGGTCGCACACGGCGAAGGTCACGAAATAATTGCACATTGCGGATCGCAGATTGCGAATTGGCAGCTCGCGGCTACGCCGCGCGCTCGTTCAATTTGCAATTTGCAATTTGCAATTTGCAATTGGGTTTTGCGCGTATGCGCAGGGAAACAGTTCTTTGTCAGAATCTAAAACTGAAACCGTGAGGCAATCGGCGAAGGCTGAGCCCGCGGCTGCGGAGATTGAAGAATTGCGAAGGCAACTGTCGATTGCGCAAGAATCGCTCAAGGCCTTAACGAGTAGCTTGGCGGAATCCAATGCGGAGGCGGAAGAGCTGCGCCGGAAGTATTCCGATCTGCAATTGCGAATGGAAGCGCTGGGCTTGGCGTCGGCGAACAAGGACCGTGCAAAACTCGAGCAGCGTTTGCTGGCGGCGGTGAGCGATCTTCAGCTGGCGCAGAAAGCGCGCGACGAGTACCGCGACCAAATGCTACGGCTGAACGAAGTGATCTTGCGCTACCTGCAAAGCTCGCAGGGTGGTGATGCGCAGGCACGGATGGATGTGGAAGCACAACTGCGCGGCACTAATGAGTTGGTCACGAAATCGACGAATCCGCCAGAAGCTCCGGAGTCGACTTTGATGGACGGCAGCGTGATTAGTGTAAAGGAGGAATGGTCATTCGTGGTCGGTAACCTTGGTGAGAAACAGGGCGTCAAGATCGGGATGCCGATGCGAGTGACGCGCGACGACCGAAAGATCGCGACGCTGCGGGTAGTCGATGTGCGCCAGAAAATTTGCGGGGCGGTTGTTCAGGAAATGGATTCGAAGAAAGAGAAAATTAAAGTGGGGGACCGTCTCCAAGTGGATGCGCAACCCGACGTAAGTTTGAGATAATGGAAGTGAGATCAATATATAGATATGCGCGGATTTCGCCGTTTAAGGTGCGCGAAGTCACGCGTGAGATCCAGGGGCTGCCGGTTTCGGCGGCGCTCGATCTGCTCGCCTTCACGCCGAAGAAAGCGGCGTTTCTGATCGGCAAAACGCTGAAGAGCGCGATCGCCAACGCGGAGAACAACGCGAACCTCAAACCTGACGGACTTGTCGTGAAAGAAGCGACCGTTGGCGAAGGCCCCACGCTCAAGCGGATCATGGCGCGTGCTCGCGGCAGCGCCAGCCGGATTTTGAAGCGCACCAGTCATATTCGCATCGTGCTTTCAGATGAGATTGCCATCGAAACGCGAGAAGCGCGAAAAGCGAAGCGACAAGCCGAAAAGAGAGCGGCAAACAAGGAAACTGCGAGCAAGGCGACAGAAGGCGCAACGACTGTGCCGGATCAAAAATCGGCGAAGCCGAAGCGGATTAGTAAGACCAAGAAATAATCACCGTAAATTATGGGACAAAAAGTTAATCCAATTGGCTTCCGCCTGAATGTGAACCGCGACTGGCGCTCGCGCTGGTATGCCTCGCCGCAGGAATTCCCTGCGTTTTTGCACAACGATCTGAAAATTCGCGATTACGTGAAGAAGAAGCTGCAATTTGCGGCAGTCGCGAAAATCGTGATTGAGCGGGCGTGGAATTCTATCCGCGTGACCATTCATACCGCGCGTCCCGGCATTGTGATCGGACGCAAGGGCGCGGAGATCGAAAAGATGACGGAAGAAATCTCGAAGATGGCCGACGGCAAACAGGTCAAGATCGACATCCAGGAAATCAAGACGCCGGAGCTCGACGCGCAGTTAATTGCCGAAAACGTGGCGTTGCAGATTGAACGCCGGATCGCCTATCGGCGGGCAATGAAAAAAGCCGTGCAGACGGCGATGGACTTTGGTGCGGAGGGAATCAAGATCCGTTGCTCCGGGCGACTCAACGGTGCTGAGATCTCGCGCTCGGAATGGTACCGGGAAGGGAAAATTCCACTGCACACTCTGCGCACGCCGATTGACTACGGTTTTTCGGAGGCCAACACAGTTTACGGAAAAATCGGAGTGAAATGTTGGATTTGTAGAAAAGAAGAACGGCCCGCCGAAGCGTCCTCTCCATCTGCTGCGCCGCCACCGCCACCACCCGAGCCAGCTGAAGTTTAGGAGGAATCTTTATGCCAATGATGCCAGAACGCGTGAAGTATCGGAAGGCCCAGCGTGGGAGCCGCAAGGGGACCGCTTCGCGGAATCTCACAATTGATTTTGGCGAGTTTGGTTTGCAGACGCTGGAACGCGCATGGATCACCAATACGCAACTGGAAGCTGCCCGGGTCGCGCTTACTCGCAACATGAAGCGCAAAGGCAAACTGTGGACCCGCGTTTTCCCAGATAAACCGGTTAGTGCTCGGCCACCTGAGACGCGCATGGGCAAGGGTAAAGGCCAGCCGGAGTTTTGGGTCGCGACGGTGCGGCCGGGCAACATCTTGTTTGAACTCGATGGCGTACCGGAATCCGTCGCGCGCGAATCTCTGCGTTTGGCTGCGGACAAGTTACCGGTGCGCACGAAATTTCTCAGCCGGCATCGCGTGAGGGCTGCTTAACTATGAAGATGAAAGAACTCACCGAGCTCGTGATGGACGAGTTACTCACCAAGCGACGCGACCTGCGCCAGGAAAGTTTGCATCTGCGCTTGCAACAGCAGAGCGGTCAGCTTGAGCAGCCGAGCAGGCTCCGCTTGCTTCGGCGCGACATCGCGAGGATTGAAACAGAGCTATCGAAGCGTGCGAAAAAAGGTGAGAGGAAATAGATCATGGCCGAGCAAGAATCCCATTCACCGACATCAACACAGGCTAAGCCGGCGAATCGTGCCGCGCGCAAAACGCGCACAGGCGAAGTCGTTTCCAGCAGCATGAACAAAACGATCGTGGTGCGGACAGTCACGCGCGTGCCGCACCCGAAGTTTGGCAAGATCGTCAAGCAGATGAAGAAATTTTATGCGCACGACGAACAGAATGAGGCGAAGCCCGGCGACACTGTTCGCATCATGGAAACGCGCCCACTTAGCAAACTGAAGCGATGGCGCCTGGTGGAGGTTATTCAAAAGTAAAATTCCGATGGTGCAAATTCGATCCAGACTGGATGTGGCGGACAATACCGGCGCGCGCATGGCGACGATGATCGGCGTGATCGGGAAACAAACTCGCTACGCTGGGATCGGCGATGTGATCACTGCCAACGTGAAGGAAGCCAGCCCCACTGGCACCGTTAAGAAAGGCGAAGTGGTGCGCGCGGTCCTCGTCCGCACCAAACAGCCGATTCGGCGCGATGATGGTTCGCTGCTGCGCTTCGACAACAACGCGATTGTGATTATCGACAAAGATTTGAATCCTCGCGGCACGCGCATATTCGGGCCGGTCGCACGCGAACTGCGCGAGCGCAACTTCATGAAAATTGTTTCGCTCGCCCCGGAAGTTTTATGAACCGCATTAAGTGTCACGTTAAAAAAGGCGATCATGTCGAGGTCATCGCCGGGAACTACCGTGGCTCGTCGGGAAGAATTCTCGCAGTGTTTCCAGGGAAGCAGCGGGTGTTGGTCGAAGGCGTTCGCATTATCAAAAAGCACCTCCGCAAATCGCAGGACAATCCGAGCGGTAAAATCGCCGAACGCGAAGGGCCGATTCACATTTCCAACGTGCGATTGCTCGAGCGTGAGAAGCCGGAGAAGGGCATAAAATCAGAAAGAGAGAAAAAGGGGGAACGTTCCGAGCGCAGCAAGGGGACGAGCAAATAAGGACAGCTTGGTAGTATGGAAAACGAATTTCGTCGTCATTATAAGGAGAATGTGATGCCCGCGCTTCAGAAGCGCCATGGCTACAAAAATGCCCATCAGATTCCGAAGGTGGAGAAGGTCGTGATTAACACTTCGGTTGGCTCACAATCCGACGTGAAGCAGGCGCTGGAAGAAGCAAAGGCGGAGTTGGCGCTGATTACTGGGCAGCGGGCAGTCGAAAGGCTGGCGAAGAAAAGCATTTCCAATTTTAAGTTGCGAAAAAATCAGGCCATTGGCGCGAAAGTCACGTTACGCGGAGAGCGCATGTACGAATTTCTCGAGCGCTTCATCAAGGCCGCCCTCCCGCGGATTCGCGATTTTCGCGGCGTATCACCGCGTTGTTTTGACAAGCACGGCAACTACACCATTGGGATTTCAGACCACTCGATTTTTCCTGAAGTCGAGCTCGACAAAATCAAGCGCAACATCGGATTTGATGTTACAATTGTCACCACGGCGCGGACGGATGAGGAAGCGAAATCGCTGTTGAGCGAGATGGGGATGCCGTTCAGTGACCGGGCGAGGAAGCCCGCCGCACAAGCCGCCTGATTTTTATATGAGCACTGTTACAGACCCTATTGCTGATTTTCTGGCTCGCGTCCGCAACGGCGCGCGTGCGCAACAACCGGAGGTGCTCATTCCGTACTCGAAAATCAAAGCCGAACTTGCGCGTATCTTGAAAGAGGAAGGGTACATCTTGGACTACTCCGTTGATACGAGCGGCGCTCATCCACGAATCAAGGTCTTCAACAAGCTAGTGGATCGATCGAGCGCGATTGCAGGATTGCGGCGAGTCAGTCGCCCAGGGTTGCGCCGTTATGTTGGCGCGCATGAAATCCCACGCGTCCTTGGTGGAATGGGTTTGGCGATACTTTCCACGTCGCGAGGTATTTTATCGGGGCGCGAAGCGAGAAAACAAAAGGTCGGCGGCGAACTGCTGGCCTACGTCTGGTGACTGTTTGACGTTGTAAAGAATTTAACGAATCACGAAGTCATGTCACGAATTGGAAATAAAGCAGTCGAGATTCCCGATAAGGTCAAGGTGAACGTCGGCGACGGCGGACAGGTGTCGGTAGAAGGGCCGAAGGGAAAATTGCAATGGACGCTTCCCCGCGAAATCAGGGCGAGCGTGCAAGACAACCGAGTATCGCTTGTGCGGGAGGCGGAGACGCGCAGCGTCAAGGCGTTGCACGGGTTGTCGCGCAGTCTCGTGCACAACATGGTTCGCGGAGTCAGCGAAGGGTACACCAAGCAACTGGAGATCGAAGGCGTCGGATTCAGAGCGGCTGTGCAGGGATCGAATCTCAACTTGAGCCTCGGCTTTTCGCATCCGGTTGCATTTCCGATCCCGAAGGACATCAAAATCACGGTGGCCGATAACACCAAAATTACGATCCAAGGCGTGGATAAAAAGCTAGTCGGACAAGTTGCAGCCGATATCCGCCGGTTTTATCCGCCGGAACCTTATAAGGGCAAAGGTGTTCGCTACGCAGGCGAGCAGATTCGTCGCAAGGTAGGCAAGACAGTTCAATAAGCATGGCGACGTTTCGTAAGGCAGCGCGGCAGCGCATGCATCGGAGGATCAGGAAAAAAGTTGCAGGCACGGCGCAACGGCCGCGTCTGGCGGTTCATTTTTCCGGGAAACATATTTATGCCCAGGTGATCGACGATGACGCTGGATGCACAATCGCCGCTGCATCGACTGCTGAGCGCTCCTTGCTGGGTGAAGCTAAAGTACACGCAAACCAGGTTGCGGCGGAACGAGTGGGCAAGGCAATCGCGGAACGCTCTCTGGCGAAGAACCTCGACCGAGTTGTTTTTGATCGCGGGGGATTCCTTTACCATGGAAAAGTGAAGGCGCTGGCAGATGCGGCGCGGGCGGGCGGTTTAAAGTTCTAATTCATGAATCACAAAACTTCAGGAAGACGACCAGACTCACGGAGGCCAGATAGGGCTTCGGCGGCAAAGGGCGACACGAGTGAGAAAGTCGTGTTTATCAATCGCTGCGCCAAAGTTGTGAAAGGCGGCCGCCGTTTCAGCTTCAGCGCCTTGATTGTTGCCGGCGATCACGATGGACGAGTGGGATACGGCTTTGGTAAAGCCAACGAAGTTTCCGAGGCGATTCGCAAAGCCTCCGAGGCGGCACGCAAATCGATGGAAAAGGTTTCACTGAACGAAAATACGATCCCGCATGAGGTGGTCGGCGAGTTCGATGGTGCGCGAGTGCTCTTGCGCCCTGCGTCGCCGGGAACAGGTATCATCGCCGGCGGCGGCGTGCGAGCGGTTGCCGAAGCCGCCGGCATTCGCGATGTGCTGGCCAAATCGTTAGGATCGAGCAACCACGCCAATGTTGTGAAGGCAACGATCGCGGCGTTGCGGTCGCTGCGTCGGAAGGATGAAATTTTTAAAGTGCGCGGAATTCCATCCCGCGATGGAAGGGGTGAGCTAAATGCTGCGGCTTCATAATTTGCGACCGCGTCCCGGCTCACGCCACCGCGTGAAGCGGCTCGGGTGCGGTGAAAGTTCGGGACACGGAAAGACCAGCGGGAAGGGGAACAAAGGCCAAAAGGCGCGTTCCGGCGGGAGCATCCGTCTCGGCTTCGAAGGCGGGCAAATGCCGCTGATTCGGCGATTGCCAAAGCGCGGATTTAACAATGCCGCTTTTCACAAGCGTTACGCGATTGTCAATGTGAGCGACCTCAATGCATTTGAGGCCGGCACGGTCATAAACGAACAACTGCTGCGTGAGTCGAATCTTGTCCGCGGTTATTTCGCCGGGATAAAGATCCTCGGCGAGGGCGAACTGAAGCACGTGCTCCAAGTGCAAGCGGATAAAGTCAGTACGGCCGCGCGCGAAAAGATCGAAAAGGCGGGTGGAACTGTGACGCTGCGTGACAGGCGCAGCATGGAAAAAACCGAAACAGACGTTGCTCCATCAAAAACGGAGCCCGACGCCGCGGCGACAGCTAAGCCGCGCGCCAAGGCCAAAACGAAATCGGCCAAGAAAAAGCGCGAATGATTTCGGCGTTTTTAAACACGGTCAAGATACCGGAGCTGCGCCGGCGAATTTTGTTTACGCTGGCCGTGATTGTGATTGTGCGTCTGGGCGCAGCGATCACGACGCCGGGTGTGAACCAAGGTGTTTTGCAGGAGTGGTTTCGCACTTCGCTGACGCAGCGCACTGGAGGCGGTCTGGCGGCGCTGTTTAATTTGTTCAGTGGCGGCGCACTGGAAAATTGCGCTGTCTTTTCTCTTGGCATCATGCCGTACATCAGCGCGTCAATCATGATGCAGCTGCTGACTGCGGTGATTCCCCAACTGGGCCGGCTTGCCCGTGAAGACGGTGGTCGGCAAAAGATCATGCAGTTAACGCGCTACACCACATTAGTGCTGTGCATTTTCCAAGGTTACTTGCTGGCGCTCTCCTTTCAGCACCCGGAGTCGTATCACACGATGCTGCCCGGAATTACTGACACAATCAGGCAACTCGGAGTCCCATTGGTGGACGATCCTGGTTGGAAATTCCGAATCGTCACGGTGGTCTCCTTAACGACCGGCACGTTGCTTTTAATGTGGTTGGGCGATCAAATAACCGAGCGCGGTATTGGCAACGGCATTTCTCTCATTATCACGATCGGGATTGTTGCGCGGCTGCCCGCCGCGCTGGTGCAGGCGTGGAAGACTTTTGTTCCAACGGGGCAGAGTGCGAGCCAGGTAAACCCGATGGTGCTGGTGCTGCTCGTGTTGGTCCTCATCTTTGTCATCGCCGCAACCATCGCGATTACGCAAGGCGTCCGTAAAATTACCGTGCAGTATGCGAAGCGGGTGGTGGGGCGGAAAATGTACGGCGGCCAAACGCAATACATGCCTTTGAAAGTGAATTATGCAGGCGTAATGCCGATTATTTTTGCGTGGGCGCTGCTCTTATTCCCCGCTACGATCGTGAGCTACGGGTTCCAGAACAGTCCCACGGCGAATCGGATTGCGGCAGCGCTTTCGACCGGATGGCCGCATTATGTGGTGCTGGCCGCAATGATTTTCTTCTTTAGTTATTTCTGGGTCGCCACGCAGTTTCAACCAACCCAGATCGCGGACGACCTGAAGAAGTACGGAGGCTATATCCCGGGTGTACGACCGGGAAAACCGACTGCCGACTTCCTCGATTTCACCATGACGCGCCTGACTTTTGCCGGCGCGATCTTTCTAACGCTGATCGCGGTGTTCCCAAGTCTGCTTAGCCAGTGGTTGAATGTGCCCGTGATCGCCGCTCAGTTCTTCGGCGGGACAAGCTTGTTGATCATCGTAGGCGTCATGCTCGATACCATGCGGCAAGTGGAGACGCATCTGATTCAGCGGCATTACGACGGGTTTTTGCGCAAGGGCAAAATCCGCGGGCGCTCGTTTGATCGCGCTGCTTACGCTCGGGGCGAAGCGGTGGGCAATGGCACCCTGATCTGGTTTGGTGTGGGTATTGCGGTGCTCGTGATTGCTGGGGTCGCGATCTTTCTTTATGGGCGATAGGTGAAAAGGCGGCTTGTTCTTCTCGGCCCGCCCGGTTCCGGCAAAGGAACTCAGGCGGAAATGATTACGCGGCACTTCGGGATTCCCGTGACTTCACCGGGGGCGATTCTGCGCCGTGAACGCGATCTCGGGACGCCGCTTGGGCAGGAGACCGCCGAAGTGCTGCGAAGCGGCGGGCTCGTTTCGGACAAAATCATCATTGAACTCATCGAGGACTGGTTGCGATTGCACGGCGGCCACGGATTCGTCTTCGACGGGTTCCCCAGGACATTGCCGCAGGCCGAAAGCTTAATGTCGATGTTGACGAAGTTACGCACGGCGCTGGATCTGGTGATCTGGTTGGAAGTATCGGAGGAAACGGTGCACGATCGCATAACCGGCCGGCTTCAATGCGGCGAATGCGGATTTACGACGAGTTCATCAAGCGCGCAGTTTGCCAATCGTCCCGTATGCCCGTATTGCGATGGGCGATTGGAACGTCGCAACGATGATGATCTTGGGGTGCTGCAAACGCGCTTGCAAGAGTTCCATACGAAGACCGAACCGCTGGGAGCTTTCTACAAAAAGGTGTCGATCCTGCATCGGATCGACGGCAATCGCGACCGCGATGCAGTCTTTGCCGACATCTCGCGATTGATTGAGGACAAGATAGCGAAATGATTCCGATCAAAAACGCCAGGGAAATCGAAAAGATGCGGCAGGCCTGCCGCACAGCTAGCGACATCCTCGACCGGGTCAGCGACTTGATTCGTCCTGGAATTACAACCAAGGAAGTGGATCAGGCAGCCGCGGATTTTATGAGCAATGCCGGCGTAAAAAGCGCCTTTCTAGGTTATCGCCTGGGGCATCGCGTTTTTCCCGGGAACATTTGCATCTCGCTTAATGACGAAGTGGTCCACGGTATTGGCAGCCGACGGCGCATTCAGTATGGCGACGTCGTGAAGCTCGACATCGGCATTATTCAGGATGGCTGGGTTGGCGACAATGCCACGACGGTGCCTGTTGGGATCATCGACGAGCGCACAGACCAGTTGCTGCGTGTGACCGAAAACGCGTTGGCGCGCGCAATCAGCGTCGCCCATGAAGGCCGGCGCGTGGGCGATATCTGTGCCGAAATAGAGGATGAAGCGCGGCGGTCTGGTTTTTCAGTCGTACGCGAATTTGTTGGGCACGGTGTCGGGCGCAAGATGCATGAGGAGCCGCAAATCCCTAATTACGGCAAACGCGGTAGCGGACCAAAATTGAAGGCG
>JBKOYE010000175.1:0-10914 GCA_046725275.1 Verrucomicrobiota bacterium | reverse complement strand
GGCAGATCGGTCAATGCGACAATGCGTTTACGTTTGAGGAGATACGTGCCAGCGCCACGTTGCGGTTGCGTCTGAACCAATCAGCGGGCACATTATTGCGTTAGGACCCTTTCTTCCTAACGTTTCACTTCACCTTCAGGGAAACATGGCCGACTCAGCGAACAAATACCCCGAGAACGTACCGGGCAAATTCTACGTCGATGATCAGTGCATCGACTGCGATTTGTGTCGCGAAACGGCCCCCGCCAATTTTAAACGAAACGATGATGGCGGTCACTCCTACGTGTACAAGCAACCGGAGACGCCGGACGAAGAAGGTCTTTGCAAAGAAGCGATGGAAGGCTGCCCTGTCGAAGCAATCGGCAACGATGGGAACGGCGCGTAAATGGTAGGGCGCGACCGCAGGGCGCGCCGTAATCGCGCCAGTTTGAAAAGAGAAGCACCTCCGATTGCACTCACTGTCGCGGGCTCGGATTCTAGCGCCGGTGCCGGTATTCAGGCCGATCTTAAAACTTTTACCGCCCTCGGCGTTTATGGGTTAACCGCGGTGACTTGCCTCGTCGCGGAAGTTCCCCGGAAGGTTTCGCGGATTGAACCGGTAACTGCGAGAATGGTTCGCGAGCAAATCGACGTGCTGCTGAAAAATTTCCGGGTTAGCGCAATCAAGACCGGTCTGCTTTGCTCGTCGGAAATCGTTTGCGCTGTCGCTCAGACCATTCGAAACAGCGGAAAAAAAGCAGCGCGATCCATCCTAGTCGTAGTCGATCCAGTAATGATTGCGACCAGTGGCGACAACCTCCTCGAACCGGAAGCCGTTGAAGCTTACGAGAACAACCTGTTTCCGCTCGCGACACTTATCACGCCGAATCTCGACGAAGCAGCCTTATTGCTCGAGGCCGCGATTAATGACCGGAGACAAATGGAGACTGCTGCAAAAGCTCTCGCGAAAAAATATGATGCGTCGATCCTGTTGAAAGGGGGCCATCTTCGCGGCGACAACGCGATCGATTTACTTTTTCACGATGGCGAATTAACAGAGTTTTCGGCCCCCTTTGTGCGCGGTGTCGAAACGCATGGCACCGGCTGTACCTATTCGGCGGCAATCACTGCAGGTCTGGCCTCCCACTGCTCGTTACAACAGGCAATCCGGCGCGCAAAAAAGTTTGTCACCGAATCGATCAAGCGACGTTTCCAATGGAAGTCAGAATCTGGGGACATTCTCGACGCACTCAGGCATTCGTCCTGGTAGGAAGCGACCGCCCGCCTTTGCCCGCGGCTACCGCGGGCAAGCTGGGCGCGCCCGGATTTGAATGTACGGGTCAGCGATTCCCATCCCCAAAGTCCCTAGCTCTCCGCTTCCGGCTTTTTTTCCCAGCGTTTTAATTGCAAGGCTTCGAGCGCAGCCGCAGCTTCCGCTTGTTTTTTGCTTCGCCCCGTCCCCTGCCCAAGAACAATTCCTTCCCAAACAACTTCTGAGACAAAAGTTTTTTCGTGCTCGGGTCCGCTCTGTGAAACGAGTTCGTAAACCGGACTGCGCGGCGAGATGCTTTGTACCAGCTCCTGAAGATCGCCCTTCGGATTAAAATCCACCGGCTCTTCGGCCAATTTCGCAAGATCGGCGCGTGTCTGCGTCAGAATGAAATTTTTAGCAATGTCGAGACCGCCATCCAAGTAAAGCGCGCCGATAAGCGCTTCGAAAGCGTCCGCCAATGTGGATGTACGCTCCCGGCCTCCACTGATTTCTTCCCCGCGCCCCATCAAAATGTGACGGCCCAGATCGAGAGCAGCAGCGTGCGCCCTCAACGCTTCGCGAGAAACCAGCCGGGAACGCAATTTTGTGAGTTGTCCTTCCGCTTCGACCTGGAAATGGCTGAACAAATATTCAGTGATGACGAGTTGGAGCACGGCGTCACCGAGAAATTCCAAACGCTGATAATCAAAGTGATAACGCTGTGCTTCGTGTCCCAAGCTCGGGTGTGTTAACGCTTCGGCCAACAAAAGCGAGTTGCGAAACTTGTAGCCGATACGTTCCTCGAGCGGCGTCACCTTGCTGATTCTGAACAAAATCGAAGAATTTCGTCAACTGTATAAACGACGCCTGAGAGAACGGCGTCTGGCACTGACGCCCTACAAACAAACGCAAACCCCTGAGTATCGCTTAGTGTTTTTGGTAGATTTCCAGCGATGTGACTACATCCAGCGCACGCTGAAAAACTGGATCGTGAGGTGGCGGTTTTTCCGGCGCACGGCCGCGACGTTGCTGTGCCGCTTCGGCCGCTTCTAACTCGGGATTCGTACCGGCCAAGAGCGCGGCTTCACTCATGTGGGGACGTCCCGTCTCGTAAATGAACGGGCCCATTCCTTTTTCGTTGCTCGACTGAAAAATCTGTCGCTTATCTGACAATGACATTTCGACGGGCAAATCTGGTTTCACGCCTTCGGGGAACAATGATCGACCCTCGGGAGAGACCATTTCAGCTACGGCGAGGCGCAGACTTTTGCCATTGGGCAGTGGCAAGTCTGAGTATTCGGCGGCACGCCCTGCAGTTGGTTGTCCGATGACGAGTGCCTTGTTGTGGAACCGCAATGCGGCAGCAATCGCTTCGGCGACGCCACTCGTGTCGCTGTCCGCGAGCACCATTAACAAGCCGCGAAATGCCGGCTCACGATCGGAACTAAATACGCGGTCTTGCCGTCCTGTCGGTTTGCGCACGGTAAAGATCGGTTTCCCCTTCGGAGAAAACCGCTTTGCAAACTCGGCGGCTAACGCGAAATCACTCGTCATAGAACTGGCGCGAAGGTCAAGGATGAGGTCATTCACCTTTTTTGTGGCGAAACCGCTCAGAGCCTTATCGAGTGCCTGCAGGTTAGCATTGTTAAGTGTTCCGAATCGCACGTAGCCGGCGTGTCCGCCAATTAGCTCACTGTAGAACGGGCTGGGGGTTGCGGTGGCGACACTTTCTTTGCTGGCCAAAAGCGTGATTCCGCGCGGCAGGCGAACCAACAAGCCCTCAACGGTTGCCCGACTCAACTCGATGTCGGTGATCGCGTCCGGGTTGGTAAAATTAGCTTTGAGCAAAGTGATAAACGCCTGCAGATCCGCAGGGCCTAACGAATCAACCAGCTCCTCCATGGTCGGCGTAGCCGATGGGGAAGGCGTCGTCTGTGTAGGCGATTTCGCTCCAGTCTGTGCCGGTGATGACGGCGCCGGCGATTGGGCGGCCAGCTTCGCAACGAAGACTGCGACAACAAATGTCGCCAGGAAAAATCGAGACATCACAATAATTCGCTCACGTTAGCTACAACAGCATTCAGAGCAATGTCGCGCCGATAATACCAGTTCTCGAAATGAATATGGGACACCGCCTCGTATGCGCGTGCCCGCGCCGTTTCGAGCGTGGAACCGAGCGCCGTGACGGCGAGCACGCGACCGCCGGCGGTTTTTACGTCGCTGCCATCGCGTTTAGTCCCGGCATGGAAAATCTGTACATCCTGGAGCTCGGCTGCCTCATCGAGCCCTGAAATTGATTTTCCAGTTTCGTATTTGCCGGGGTAACCCCCAGACGCCAGCACAACCGTGACCGCAGCACGCGTGTCCCATTCAATAGCGTAGCGCTCGATTTTTCCGTCAATCGTCGCCTCCAACAGCGGCAACAGGTCTGATTTCATTCGCGGTAAAAGGGCCTGCGTCTCCGGATCGCCGAACCGGCAATTAAACTCCAGGACACGCGGGCCATCGCTGGAGATGATCAAGCCCGGATAAAGAAGTCCACGAAACGTGACGCCTGCCTCGCTGAGACCCCGCAACAACGGCCTCATGATTTCGGTACCAAACCGCGATTGCAATTTGCGGTCCCAATTGTCGGCGGGACTGAATGCGCCCATCCCGCCCGTGTTCGGCCCTTGGTCGCCGTCTAACGCGCGCTTGTGGTCGCGAGACGATTCGAAAAGAAGATAATTTTTTCCATCGACTAATGCATGCAACGAGCATTCGATGCCCTGCAAAAACTCCTCGATCACAATCCGCCGGCCAGCTTCGCCGAAACGCGCTTGATTCATCATCTCGTCGATTGTCGATCTTGCCGTGGCAACATCGGCGGCGATGACGACGCCTTTGCCCAGCGCAAGCCCATCCGCCTTGATCACAATCGGAAACCTCAACCGCTCGCAGTAATCAAGCGCGTCGCCGCTATTGGAAAAAGTGCGTGCGTCCGCGGTGGGAATTTTCTGTGTTCGCATCAATTCTTTTGCAAAAATTTTCGATGACTCAATTCGTGCGGCGGATTTGTCCGGACCAAACACTCGCAGTTTCTCGCTCATAAACAGATCGACGATTCCAGCAGCAAGGGGATCGTCCGGGCCGACCATTGTTAGATTGACACGATTCTCCTTCGCAAATCTGGCCAGCGCCTTTAAATCGCTTGCGGCAATCGGGACGTTTTCGGCAATTTCTCCAGTCCCGGCATTCCCCGGCGCGCAAAAAATCTGGTCCGCATGCGGCGATTGTCGCAGCTTCCATGTAAGTGCGTGTTCGCGGCCGCCGCTGCCAATGACAAGAATTCTCATCGACTAAAGTAGCGTAACCGTCTAGGTTGCGCCGAAATTCGCAAGCCGAAGGGTCGCGCTACCTCATCGCGATTCCGCAGGGAGAATCGACATCTCCAATTTCTCGGTATGCCGAATGATTGTGAGACTGGCGCTCACATTAATTTGTTCGCCCACCAAGACCTTGTGCAAATGATGTACGCTGCCGATAGGCTGGTCATTGAATGCGACGATCAGATCGCCTTGGCGCAACCCAGCTCGTTCGGCGGGGCTGTTCTTCTCGATAGAAGCAACCAGCACGCCGGTCTCAAGCGGCAGACCGTAAAAGCGCACGATCCTGCGATGAATTGGAACGTTTTGGCCGGCGACACCAACGTAACTGCGGCGAATTTTTCCGTCTTTGATCAGCCAGCCGGCCACAAATCTCGCCGTGTTACTGCCGATGGCGAAGCAGATGCCCTGCGCAGGTCGGATCATTGCCGTATTTACGCCTACGACTTCACCGGCGGAATTGACCAAAGGTCCGCCGGAATTACCAGGATTAAGCGCGGCATCGGTTTGAATGATGTTGTCGATCAAGCGGCCGGATTGCGCGTGCATGGAACGACCCACCGCGCTGATGACCCCGGCGGTCACGCTGGCCTCAAACCCGAGCGGGTTTCCGATCGCGATCACCAGCTGGCCCACTCGTAAATTCTCGGAATCTGCCAGGCGCACGTGTTGCAGCTGCGGCGCGTCGATTCGAACAACGGCAAGATCGGTATCAGGGTCATCGCCTGTTAATTGGGCGGGATATTCGCGACCGTCTGGCAGGTTAACGGTGATTGTACTTGCGTCGTGAACAACGTGGCTGTTCGTCAGAATGAATCCATCAGGTGTAATCACGAACCCGGAACCATTCCCGCTGAGTTCATGCTCTCCACGCCGCGCGCTGACGCGCTGCTTTACGTCGATATTGACAACCGTCGGCGCAACGCGCGCGACTGCGCTGACAACTGTGCGCGAATACGCATCGAGCAACTCGGAGTCGTCCGATTGCGTCTCGCCGCGAGTTGGTTGTGAAGCGCCGGGCTCGGTTTCGTTGAAAAGAAAGGCGATCCTAGCGGCATTATTTTTCTTAGGAGCTGTAATGCTCATGTTTTAATTTCAATTGTTGAAACCAGCAGTCAACTACACACAAATATAAACCATACATATCTTTCGGAATGTTACCCCCCGGCTTGCACCTGTTGCGAAGCTGTTCTAGACACGTTCATGGCAAAAGCCTCTTCAGCTCCTTCCGTGCTCGATCCACGCTGTCCGTCCCGCTTAGTGCTTGATCGCATTGCTGACAAATGGACCGCCCTCACCATTCAGATTCTTTCCGCCGGCACGATGCGTTACGCTGCGCTTCAGCGAGAGATCGGCGGAATTTCTCAGAAAATGCTCACCCAGACGCTGCGTAGCCTCGAACGTGACGGCTTGGTGCAACGCACAGTGCATCCGGTCGTGCCGCCGAAGGTAGAATATTCGCTTACGAAATTGGGACGCACTTTGATCGAGCCACTACAGGGACTTTGTCGCTGGTCGGAAAAACATCTCGGAGAGCTTCAGGAGAACCGGGCGCGGGCCAAAGCTATCGCCGCGGCGTTGCCCGCGGTTAAATGAAGTACTTTGCGGGCGAAGCCGGGGTCATCGCCCCCCGGCTATAGCTACCAGTGACTCATGCATCAGGCCGAGATTATTGTCCTTTTGTTTGCGGCGGTTGGGGTTCTGGCCGTGCTGGCGCACAAGATTACGCTGCCGTATCCGATCGTGCTTGTGCTTGGCGGACTCGCTTTGAGTTTCGTGCCGCGATTGCCGACGGTGAATCTGAATCCGGACGTTGTCTTCTACTTCATTCTTCCGGCGCTCATTTATCCTGCTGCGTTGTTTACATCATGGCGTGATTTCCGGCGAAATCTGCGACCCATACTTCTGCTCGCCATCGGACTCGTACTAGCGACAATGCTGGCGGTAGCCTGGATCGCGCATTCCACTGTGCCAGCGCTACCATGGGCCTCTGCTTTTGCGCTTGGTGCGATTGTTTCTCCACCAGATGCGGTTGCGGCAACGGCGATCATTCGCCGGCTCGGCGTTCCACATCGCACACAGGTGATCCTCGAGGGCGAGAGTCTGGTGAATGATGCGACCGCGCTCGTGGCATTGCAGTTTGCGATAGCCGCGCTTGTTACCGGCACCTTCTCGCCGGCGAACGCCGCGGGCCGGTTTGTATGGGCGGCGGCGGGTGGCATCGGGATTGGATTGCTTGTTGGTGTCGCGATGCGGTGGGTGCAGAGCCATCTGGATAATCCACCAATCCAAATCACTTTTTCTCTGCTCACGCCGTTTATCGCTTATTTGCCCGCCGAGCAAGTGCATGCGTCTGGCGTTTTGGCGACAGTTGCCGCTGGCATTTTTCTTGGTTGGCACTCGCCCCTGATGATCACCGCGCGGACCCGTCTCCAAGCTTACGCGTTTTGGGAAACGATCACGTTCCTTCTCAACGGTTTCGTTTTCATCGAAATCGGGCTGCAACTTCCCCGAATTATGCACGCGTCGAATCGCGAATCGCTCACCGGCGTGTTTACGAGTGCGATTGTCATTTGTGTCGCGGTGATTTTGATTCGTTTCGCGTGGGTAATACCCGGAACGTATCTATCTCGTCTGTTCAGGATCGAACCACACATGCGCGACCCAAAGCCGTCCTGGCAGCAAGTTGCGATTCTCGGATGGTCTGGAATGCGCGGGGTGGTGTCACTTGCGGCGGCGTTTGCCCTGCCGCTGGCGTTGCCGACCGGTCAGCCCTTTCCTGGACGCGATTATATTTTGTTTGTCGCCTTTTCAGTCATCCTGGTTACTCTCGTGTTACAAGGTCTGACGCTTCCAATCTTAATTCGGAAGCTCCACGTGCCACGCGATCCTGAGACGGATGAAGAGGAGCGCCTTGCGAGATTGGAAGCAAATAGGGCAGCGCTCAAATGGATCGAGGAAGCCCGCGCAAATGCGAAGTTTTCGCCTGACGCTGCGAATCGATTGCACGCCGAATACGACGAGCGCATAGAGCAATTGCAACTTTGCGCTGAGAATCCCGATGAGTGCCGGGGCGAAATCGCCACGCCGCAGTATCAGCGTTTGCAACACCAGGCACTGCGCGTCGAGCGAAAGACTATTATTCGCCTGCGAAACGAGCGAGTTATTAATGATGACGCGCTGCGCCGAATTCAGCGTGACCTCGATCTGGCGGAAGCGCGGCTGACGGGAGGGTGAGTGATAGGGACATCGCGCTGCGATGTCCCGACGGCGCAGCGCGCGGTCCCTACCTACGAGATCCAATCGCACCAAAAGAATAGATCGATGGTGTCGTCCAACAGATCCCAAACGAATAGCAGCAGTGAAAAACCATATCGCGCCGGCCATTCTTTGGCCGCCCCGCCTAGCCGAGCCGCACAGGTCTTCAGCTCTTTCTGGAAGAATTGAGCCAGATGCGATCGAACTTTTTCCGTTAGCGGAAGTTTTTCCATCCTGGACCAACTGTTGTAGTCAGCCGGCACCCGGTTGCCTGATTTGTCTGGATCGGCGCCCAGGAAATTGAGGATGGAACGTCGCAGTTCAGTCGGATTTCTTTGCAGGTCATCAAAGAAATAAACTCGAAACCGGTCCGGATGAACATAACGTTTCCATCGCGCGACGACTGCGCTCGGGTAGGAACGCAGTAGCAACCCTCTTCGAAGCAATTTCCGATTGACTTCGTCAACGTCGGTTACGTCAAACGATTCGATTTGATGGTAGTGCACTTCCATGGACAAGTGCGACCACACTCGTTCAACCGGGTCACGGGCCAGGAAAATCACTTTTAACTTTGGGAAATATCCGAGGATTTGCCGAATGACCTTAGTACTCAGCGTCGAATAGTTCGGCGAAATATCACCGGAAAGTAGCGGTCCCTTCGGTTCGAATAGTTGGGCATAATGCTCGAAGTCTATGTACGGTTTCGCACTGAGCCTGTTTATGTTCTCGAGAAAACGAAGATCGCGCTCATCCCTGCAGCGCGAAGACGATGAGCGTTGGACCCTGCTCAATTGATCAAAATAATGCAGCTCCTTTAACGGAGGCATCCAGAAATCCGGATGGGAATCGAGTTGTTGATAAAGCCAGGTCGTGCCGCCTTTGTGGACTCCCACACACAAAAAATCGGGTCGCGCACGGTTGGCATCAGAGCCGTTCCCGTTCTTATGTTCGCCGTTAGCGGCGCGACCATTAAATGGCCATGTCCATCTCATGCCTAATTATCTTTCCTTCCGCATCAAGAAAGCAAGAACGTTGGCGGTGTCAGCAAATCAAATCGCACCAGAAGAGGAGATCGATACTGTCGTCCAGCAAATCCCAGAAGTACAGTAGCAGTGAAAAACCATATCGTGCCGGCCATGCTTTCGCAGGTCCACCTAGCTCGGCTGCGCAGGCTTTCAGCTCGTGCTCAAAAAACTGAGCCAAACGGGCCCGCACTTTCTCTGTGAGACGAAGCTTTCTCTGGCCAGCGTCTGCGTTGTAATCAGGCGGTACTCGTTTGCTTCGCTTTTCTGGATCAGCGCCTAAGAAATCGAGAATACGATGGCGCAGCTCAATGGGATCCCTTTCCAGATCATCGAAGAAATAAATGCGAAACCGCTCTGGATGAACATGGCGCTTCCAACGCGCGACGATTTTGCTCGGATGCGAGCGTAAGAGCATTCTTGGGTCCAGGAGATTCCGGTCCAGATCGTCGATGTCAGTCTCGTCAAAAGAACCAATCCATCCGCGACGTACTTCCATGGATAGCTGCGACCAAGCTCTCTCAACAGGATCACGCGCGAGGAAAATCACTTTTAGGTTTGGGAAATAGCTGGTGATTTGCCCAATAATTTCCTCGCCTAGCATTGAGTAAGCTGGCGTAACATCGCCGGAGAGCAGCGGCCCCTTTGGCTCGAACAATCGCCCGTAGTTTTCCAAATCGATCGAGGGCAGGGCGCTCAAGCTTTGCAAGCTTTCCAAAAAACGAACATCGCGCTTATCTCGACGACGCGCAGGACTTACTCGCTTATGCCTACTGAGTTTATCAAAATAATGCAGTTCCTTCACAGGAGGCATCCAGAAATCGGGATGCGAATCGAGTTGCCAATAAAGCCAAGTCGTTCCGCCTTTCTGAGCCCCCACGCACAAGAAATCAGGTCGGGCACCGTTGGCACGAGGACCATTTTCGTTCTTATGTTGGCCGTTAGCGGCGCGACCATTGAATGGCCAGGTCCATCTCATGCCTGATTGTTTTTCCTTCCGCGTCGAAAGCAAGGACGTTGACGGCGTCAGCAAATCCAATCGCACCAGAAGAAGAGATCGATGCTGTCGTCCAGCAAGTCCCAGAAGTACAGTAGGAGCGAAAAGCCGTATCGCGCCGGCCAGCTTTTCGCGCGCCCGCCAAGTTCCGCCGCGCACACCTTCAGTTCGTTTTCGAAAAACTGAGCCATACGGTCGCGAACTTTTGCCGTGAGGCGAAGTTTCTCGCGCCCGGCATCGTTATTGTCGTGCGGTTTTAATTTGCCGCTTGGCTTGTCGGGATCGCCGCCCAGAAAGCGCAGAATCGATTGCCGCAGCTCAGCCGGATTTTCCTGCAGATCGTCGAAGAAATAGACCCGAAAGTTCTCCGGATGAACATAACGTTTCCAGCGTGCGACAATCTTGCTGGGATGCGACCGGACCAGCACACCCGGAATCAGCAAACTGCGAATCACGTCCTCGGGGTCGGTGGCATCAAACCGACCGATCATACCAAGGCGCACGCCCATGGACAATTGCGACCAGGCTCGTTCAACAGGGTCGCGAGCGAGAAATACCACCTTCAAGTTCGGAAAATGATCGACGACCCTTTCGATAACCTCATCGCTAAGAGTCGAGTAGGCCGGCGAGATGTCACCGGAGAGAAGGTCCCCTTTATGACAGAACAACCGGCCATAGTTATCGAGATCGATGTGGCGTTGCAGGCTCAAGCCTTTGATGCTTTCGACAAAACAAGCGTCGCGCTCGTCGTTGGAGCGCGGCTGATGCTTTCGCTTCGTCCTGTTTAAATTGTCCAGGTAATGGAGCTCCTTTACCGGCGGCATCCAGAAGTCGGGATGCGGTTCAAGTTGCCGATAGAGCCACGAGGTTCCTGCCTTCTGTGCTCCAATGCATAGGAAATCGGGGCGAGCATCACCGGCGACGTTATTGAGGTCCTCTCCGTTAGCGGTATGGGCGTCAGCCTGGTGACCATTACCGTTTTGGCCATTACGGGGGTGACCGTTCCGATGGTTACTGTTGCGGGATTTGAATGGCCAGCTC
>JBKOYE010000179.1:0-11910 GCA_046725275.1 Verrucomicrobiota bacterium | reverse complement strand
GCTTCAGAAGAAGGGGCACACGCCGGAATTTCTCCGTGAAATCGCGCATCTGCGTCCGCGCTCGAATCTTTTCGGTTGTGTGTTCCGCGTGCGCAGCCGCCTCGCGTTCGCCGTTCACCAGTTCTTCCAGGAGCGCGGTTTCGTTTATGTTCACACGCCGATCATCACCGGAAGCGATTGCGAAGGCGCAGGCGAGTTGTTTCGCGTTTCGACGATCGACGTCACAAATCCGCCGCGAAAAAACGGCGAGATCGATTACGCGCAGGATTTTTTCGCGCGCCAAACTTATCTCACCGTCAGTGGCCAGCTCGAAGCAGAGGCGTTCGCCTGCGCGCTGACCAACGTTTACACCTTTGGTCCCACTTTTCGCGCGGAGAACTCAAATACGTCCCGGCACGCCAGCGAGTTTTGGATGATCGAGCCTGAGATGGCGTTTTGCGATCTGAACGGCAACATGGATCTCGCCGAAGAATTGGTGAAGTATTTGATCGCCGACGCGAGAAAGCAATGCCCCGAGGAATTGGAATTGTTCGCGAAATTCGTGGACAAGGAGTTGCTTGCTCGACTCGATTTTGTCATTGAACGGCCGTTTCAGCGGATCACCTACGCAGAGGCAGTCGAGCTTTTGAAAAAGAGCGGCGAAAAATTCGAGTTCCCGATTGATTACGGCTTAAACCTGCAATCGGAGCATGAGCGCTGGCTCACCGAGAAACATTTCAAATGTCCCGTCACGGTTTTCAATTTCCCAAAGAAAATCAAACCGTTTTACATGCGTTCCAATGATGATGCCAGAACCGTCGCGGCCATAGATTTGCTGGTGCCAGGCATCGGTGAGATCGTCGGCGGCAGCCAGCGTGAAGAACGACTGGAAATGCTGGAGGACAACATGCGGCGTCACAACATGAACACTGCCGATTACAAATGGTACCTCGATCTGCGCCGCTATGGAACTGTGCCACACTCCGGCTTCGGTCTCGGCTTTGAGCGAATGCTGATGTTCATCACAGGTGTCCCGAACATTCGCGACGTGATTCCATTTGCGCGTACCCCCGGCAGCGCCGAGTTCTAGCCGCTTTGTCATCCGAGCGAAGTCGAGGAATCTCTGAATCAAGCTTTAGCGCCCCGCTTCTCTTGTCCGGGTAAACTCCAGCTTGGAACCGCCCGGTTCCTGGAGCACGAGCCGGTCGCTGGAAATTGTCACCTGATAAACCGTTGTCGCGAACGGCGTTTCGATTTTGATCCGGTCGTGGTCGCCGAACTTATATCGGCCCCGAACCTCTCCGACGAGCACTGAGCCGTTGCTTGAAAATTCCCAGACCGTCTGATTTTCAGCTCCCACCATGCGCCATTTCCCAACGATGCTGGACTTCCCGCAGCCGGCCATGACAAAGAGCACAACTACCGAAGCGATTATGGTTAGCAGACGCGCGCATCCGGCAAAAACAACTCGCATCACCGCTCAGTTATAATCGGCTGCGATCGTCAGGTCGAGCCAAACCGAAAGCGAAAGGTTATCTCTGGAGCGCTTGCACTTGCGTAGGGGTAACCACGTAGGTGTAGAAGAGGTGCTTGCCGCGCCGGCTTGTTACTTCGCCGTCTGTACCGCCGGGAAAAAGCTGGCGAGTCAATTGTTGGAATTGCTCGTTTCCCGAGAAAAAGAGAAACGCCAGTCCTTCGTTGTCACGATTTACGGACGCCAGTTCCGTCACAGGATTGGTCAGCAGCCTCCAATTCTGCTCTCTAACGAGGTATCGCGTAATTACAGGATCATACGGCCACGGGTTTTGGCCTACTGTAAAAACTTCATAGTTCCGGCCGAGCGATGCCAAGTAACGGCTTTGCTCAGTTTGCATCTCATAATTCCGTTGGGCTGACCTGTATGCGTTGCTCTTCAGGCTCTCGGGATCAGCGTAATAGCGATGGAAATAGAAATTGAGATTTGACCAGCCAAGTACGAGCAACCCAATTGCGAGCGTTGCCGGCAAGACCCATCGCCATCGGACCGACGATTCGGTTTCAACAGATGTCGCCCATGCGCCCACAGGCACCGCCAACGCAACATAGACCGCCGGGAAAGCTGGAGTCCAATGATTGATCAGGGGCGGAACGCTGTTGGGATATGCGACCAGCGTGCCGCCTACGAGCAACACGCCCAGACCGGAAATGAGCATCAGAAACGCGGCTGGATGACACCAGTGCCATAGAAGCAACGCGACGCCCAGCACGAGCAGAGCAGCCTCAACAGGTAACAGCAGCGGTGCGTAGAATATGATATCTTGCGAACTGTGAGTGCTAAAGCCGAGCAAATTTTCAGACAATACAGGCCAAACAGTTTTCCAAGCGTTTTGGAGATCGGCGAAACCAACTGGAATATGCGACCAGATCAGGAGGCTTGCTCCTCGCCCAAAGTAGAGATTTGGGTTGTGAATGAAGTGAACCAACAGTGGACCGAATCCTATGAAATAACTGCCGGCCAGTAGGAGGAACCCACCCAGATATTCGCGTGCCCGCCGCCAATGAACAGTGAGTAGGAAAGCGACAAACAGCAGCAGAAGGAATGGCAAAAGGCGTGTGCCGTAATAGAAGTATTCGCTTAATCCAGCCGACAATCCTGCCAATGCCCAATCAGATCGTCTGCGCGAGCGAAGCCCGCGCAACAGGAAAAAGAAACAAGTCGCCCAGAAGAACTGCGTGACGATATTGTTTAGTGCGACACGACTATAATGAACGTTTGAGACGCTAAAGGCCATGATCGCGGCTCCAGCTATGGCGGCGTATCTCCCCCACGTTCCGCGTATCAATCCGTAAAGCGGAAGAATTGTAGCCGTCCCGAACAAGGCAGCTGGCAGCCTCAGCATCGCAAGCGAGTTGCCGCCTAGCTTCAGAAATAAGGCTACCATTCCGAACCAGAGAGCAGGCAGATCAATCCCGCTCCATAACGTGCTGAAAACTGATGGTGGCGAAGCTGTCGAACTGATGTAGGCCTGAGTGGCAACCGTGCCGGTCATGATTTCGTCCGGATAAATGTTGTCCGGAAAATTCCTCAGCCCCCAAAGTCGACTGAGCAGTGCCAGCACGACCAGCCCGGCGAGTAGGCCGATCTCCCAAGTCGTCCACGGGTCTGGCAATTTCCCACTCGGCATTTCGACGGAGGGGCGAGCTCCTGCGAGCCCAAGGAATGCAGCGAAAAACAGCAATCCTATGCTAGCCAGCCATAAAATACCTGCGAGCCCAAACGTCTCTTTGGGCGCCGCGACATAACGAATATCTGCCGCGAGCACAAGCAGCAACGCTCCGATCATTCCGAACCAAACCAAGGGGTGTACCTGGCCAACAGCGTGGGAGGAAAACGCCGGTATCCACTTCTGACGTCCCCAGATGATCACGGCCGAAACCGCCGCAGCAAGCAGCAGCAACACAGACCACGGCCGAGAGGGCTCGTTTGCCAATGAGAGAGCACCAATCACTGAGAGTAAGTAGGCGATTGGGCCGCCCAAAATGCCACGGCAATCTTTAAGCGGTTTTAGCGTTCCGGATGTTGTGAGCTTCACTTACCAATGATTAGATTTCTGCCGCCGTGACACGGTAAAAACCAGCAGACCAGTATCGGCGGGCCTGCGCTGTGTCGGTCAAGACAGCTTGGGTGCCCATTAAACTGTTTGCACAGATTACGAGCGCAAATGTTAGTCTTCTCCATGTCGCGGCCGGGTCGCTTCACTATACTATGACGACTACCTCAAATCGGCGCACGATCAGCCGCTTTCTCCGGCAGCCTGGACTCGTGCTGGCGGCGATGAACTTTTGTATCGGATTACTGTGGATGACGGTTATAAAACCACTCGACGCTCCAGATGAGCCTGGCCATCTTGGGGCGATTATGCAGGTGCGCAACCAGCATATTCTTCCAGAGATACACTACGATCCGAGAACGCCTGCGGGTGTAACGGGCCCAGAGGGGGATCCTGAAACGCGCGCCTACATTGCAAAGGTATCTCCCAATCTTCCTGTATACGAACAGTACTTCCCGTTCCCTTATGAATCGTTCCAACCACCTCTTTATTATCTAGTAGCAGGAATCACCGCACAACCTCTGTCATCTGACCCGCGCACGGTCCTGTACATAGGCAGGCTGGTCGCTGTCCTCTTTGGTGCGGCAACCGTCTATCTCTGCTGGTTAACGACCACAGAACTCGCCCCGCAAGCACCGATCTGCGCGATAGCCTCGACGGGCGCCGTCGCACTCTTGCCTCAGTTCTGCTTCAACAGTGCTCATGCCAGCAACGACAGCACAGTGGGCATGGCAGCTACTGCAGCTTTTTATGTCTGGATCCGAGGATTGCGCGATCCAGAGTTCGACCGGCGGCTATTTGGTGCGGGAGCGATGGTCGGGTTGGCCCTTTTGTCGAAGCTGACTGCATTAGCGCTGCTACCAGGATTGGCTTTGCTCGCCCTCTTCAGAATGTTTCAAGTACATGCCCGCACCTTTGGCTTTCGAAACTGGCTTAGAAGAGGCTTGAATATGGTGCTGGGAGCAACACTTGGCGTAGTGTTAATCTGTGGTTGGTGGTTTGTGCGCAATGTTTTCACGTATGGTGAACCCACCGGCATGGCTGCCGGGCTACGCTTTTGGGCTGCGAGATTCGTCAATGCGGATTTCAGCCGTCCACGAACCGGAAGAGATCTGTTGCGGTACAGTCTCGAAAGCCTCTGGGGATGCTTTGGGTGGAACGATATCACTCTGCCTGAAGGCGTATATCGGTTGTGCAACAGTGCTGCCTTAGTTCTTGTGAGTCTTACTATTCTCATCTGGATCGCTGCGATCGCGCTACAGGCCACACGAAGACAATTTCCGGATGCTGTGGCATGTCAGAGTTTCTTAATCTTCCTCGCCGTTGGAGTGGCGTTACTTGCAGGCTATCTAAAGTTCAACCGTGAAATAGCCTACATGCCCATGGCGCGTTACTTCTTTATCATGCTTTTGCCCGGCGCTCTCCTTCTCACAGGCGGTGTTTCTGCTCTCACAGCAAAGCGGGGTTTTCGGTTGGTTGCCCTGGTTATAGTCCTTGCAGGACTAGGGCTGTTAAACGCATTCGCACTGGTGACCGTCAGCGCGGTAGGCGTTGCTATCGGCGGCGTTCGGCAAGGGCTTCACAGAAGCAGCCCTTAGATTCCCTGCCGTTGGTATTTGTCGGCTGCGTCTTCTTCCGCGCGACTCTTGATGACACGCAACGAGATTATTTCCTCGTCGATTCCTTCTTCGATTCGCCGTTGGATTCGCTCGATTCCCTTGCGCCACGTCTCGATTCGCCGGGGCGATATTCTTCCTGTTCGGCTGCGGCGAAAGCTTTCTCCAACCCGACCATATCTTCGCCGGGGCGGAGCGTATCGAAGGACTCGACTTCCTTGCGCAATTGTTCTTCAGAATAATTCGCGGCTTTGATGGACAGGCCGATGCGGCGCTCGATTTTGTCCACCTTAATAACACGGGCCTCAACTTCCTGACCGACCTTGAGCACATCTTTTACTTTTGCCACGTGATCCTCGCTCAATTGCGAGATGTGAACGAGCCCGTCGATATCGTCCTGCAATTGCACGAACGCGCCGAAGCTGGCGAGCTTCGTCACTTTGCCCTTCACCAGATCGCCGATCTTATATTTCTCGTCGATTGTCTTCCACGGATCTTCGGTCAGTTGTTTGATACCGAGACTGATCCGCTGGTTGACTTTGTCGATATCGATCACGACAGCTTCAACTTCATCGCCTTTCTTAAACATTTCGCTGGGGTGATTGATTTTCCGGGTCCAACTTAAGTCGGATACGTGGATCATACCGTCGATGCCTTCCTCCAACTCTACGAACGCGCCGTAGGCGGTCATGTTCCGAATTGTGCCTTTGACCTGGCTGCCGATGGTGAATTTCTTCTCGATCTCGTCCCACGGGTTTGGCTCGAGCTGGCGCAGGCCCAATGAGATTTTTTGTTCCTCCTTGTTCACTCCCAGCACCACGGCTTCGACTTCTTGGCCGACGCTGAGGATATCGGAAGGCCGCATGATGCGTTTCGTCCACGAAAGTTCGGACACGTGAATCAGACCTTCCACGCCTTCCTCGATCTCAACAAAAGCGCCGTACGGGACAAGATTGGTAATCTTGCCTTTGATGCGCTGTCCGGCTGGGAATCGCTCCTCGATCTGATCCCACGGGTTTTTCTGCGTTTGCTTTAATCCGAGCGAAACGCGCTCTTTTTCCTTGTTGATGTCGAGCACAACGATTTCCAACTGCTGCCCTACTTTCAATAGCTCGCTGGGATGTCCGAGTCGGCCCCACGTCATGTCGGTGACGTGCAGCAAACCATCCATGCCGTCGAGGTCAATGAATGCGCCGAAGTCCGTGATGTTTTTCACGGTGCCGACTACACGGTCGCCGACGTTTACGCTCTCCAGGAATTTCTGGCGCTTTTCGCTGCGCTCCTGTTCGATGACTTCGCGCCGGCTGAGCACGACGTTCTTCCGTTCGTCGTTGAGTTTGACGATTTTGAAATCATAGGTGTTGCCGACGAACTGCTGCAAATCCTTTGGTGGCACGACGTCGATTTGTGACGCGGGCAAAAATGCTTCGACACCGATATTCCCCATCAGGCCGCCTTTGACGACCGATCTGACTTTGCCTTTGTTCTGGCCGTCACCTTCGAAAACGGTAACGATCTTGTTCCAATTTTGGCGGTAGGCGGCTTTCTCCTTTGATAGCACAACCATGCCTTCTTCGTTTTCCAGCCGTTCGAGGAGAACGTCCACTTCATCACCGACCTGCAGCGACTCAGGGTCTTCAAACTCGCTCAACGGAATAATACCTTCGGATTTGTATCCGACATCGACGAGCACTTCGCGCGGGCGAATTTCCAAGATTTGTCCCTTGATGATGCTTCCCTCGCGGAAATCCGGCATCGCCTTCGACATCACGTCCTGCATTTGAATCATAAAATTAGTAGGCCTCCTCTTGCAGTACAGCGGCGCTCAATTGAACGCCGATGTTCCGCGCATCCGGCTGCTGCCGGAAGCGGAAAGGGGACGCCATACTAGGCGTTTTTGCGCTTCTGGTCAACTCTGTGGAGCGATCGCTGTGGCAATCCGCTCCCCAGGTCTTGAGTGCGCCGTGTTTCTCCCGTATTCTGGAAAAGGAATGCCGATGCTGCGATTGTTGATCTTATCGGTTCTGCTGGCTGGTACCTTGTACGCGCAATCCACGGCCGAGCAAAAAGTCCAAGACGCGATCAAATCGCCGGAGCTCACTGTCGTGCATTTGTGGGCGCCGTGGTGCTCGAATTGTCAGGCTGAGCTCAAAACCGGCGGATGGAGCAAAACAGTAAACGAAAATCGCAACGTGAAATTTTATTTCGTCTCGGTTTGGAATGATGGGCAGGACGGGCGCGCGATGCTGAAGAAATTCGGTATTGCCGATCAACCCAACGTGACAATTCTCGCCGATCCCGCCCCGCGCCGCGGCGAAAACAAGGTCAAGCAGTTTGCCGGTCTGCCGCTCTCGTGGATTCCGACGACTTTGATTTACAAAGGCGGCGATCTCCGATACGCATTGAATTACGGCGAGGTTCGCTTTCCTGTGCTACAGCAATTTCTGGCAGACAGCCAGTCGGAATGGTCGCACAAGGGCGAACCCTCGATCGAGTAGCCTTTATGAGTCAGACTTCCGTCGCTCCTTCCATCGCGCACGACAAGCCGCCTGAGATTTTGTCACTCATCGGTGATACGCCGCTGGTGGAGGTGACGCAGTTCGACACCGGGCCATGTCGGCTTTTTCTCAAACTCGAAAATCAAAACCCCGGTGGCTCGATCAAAGACCGGATCGCGCTGTCGATGATCGAAGCAGCTGAGGCTGAGGGGAAACTGCAGCCTGGCGGCACAGTCATTGAAGCCACAGCAGGCAACACGGGTTTAGGGCTCGCGCTGGTCGCGGGCGCGAAGGGCTATCGCGTCTTGCTGGTAATTCCTGACAAGATGTCGCAGGAAAAGATATCGCACGTCAGGGCGCTCGGTGCCGAAGTGCGAATCACGCGCTCTGATGTGACGCGCGGGCATCCCGAGTATTACCAGGATGTAGCATTCGGGCTCGCCGAAGAAATTCCGGGTGGTTTTTACGTGAACCAATTTGGTAATCCGGCGAATCCTCTCGCGCATGAGCGCACGACTGGTCCGGAAATTTGGGAGCAAATGCGACACGACGTCGACGCGGTAGTTGTAGGAGTGGGCTCAGGTGGGACGCTGACGGGGCTCGGCAGATTTTTTAATCGTGTGAAACCGCGGCGCGGCATCGAAATGGTTCTGGCTGACCCGACCGGCTCGGTTTTGTACGAGTACGTCAAGACCGGTCAGCTCGTTGAATCAGGCAGCTGGGCGGTGGAAGGCATCGGCGAAGATTTCATCCCGGAAATCGCGGACATGTCGTTAGTCACAGAAGCATTCGAGATTGATGACGAGGAGAGTTTTGCCGCAGCACGCGAGCTTTTGCGGAAGGAAGGAATCTTCGGTGGCTCGTCCACCGGAACACTTCTCTCCGGCGCACTGCGTTACTGCCGCCAACAAACAAAACCGAAACGCGTGGTCACTCTCGTTCCTGACACCGGAAACAAGTATCTCTCCAAAATGTATAACGATTTCTGGATGGCCGAGCAGGGATTCATTCATCGCCCCCCACACGGCGATCTGAGCGACTTGATCTCGCACCGATACGAAGCTGGCGAAGTAATCACCGTAGGGCCGGACGATTCATTACTCACAGCGTTCAAGCGAATGCGCGACTCAGATGTGTCGCAGCTTCCGGTAGTTGATAAAAGCGGACGCGCGATTGGCATCATCGACGAGTCCGATCTTCTGGTGAAAGTGCACCGCGAACCGTCGCATTTTAATGACCCTGTGAGCAAGGCAATGACCGACCAATTGGAAACGCTGCCGCCAGACGCAAAACTTAACGACTTGCTGGGCGTGTTTGACCGCGGCCGAGTCGCTATCGTCATGGACGACGACAAATTTCTTGGGCTGATTACGCGGACCGATTTGCTTTCCTATCTCCGGCTTCACATGCCGAAATCGTCCACGCCGCCGGAACGCGAGTTCGTGTAGGGCGGTCACACATCAATTATGAAAAAAGAACAGGGCTTTGCCACGCGCGCCATTCATGCGGGGCAGGAGCCGGATCCCGCAACGGGCGCGGTCATGACACCGATTTACGCAACTTCGACCTATGTGCAGGAAAGCCCGGGCAAGCACAAAGGCTACGACTACGCGCGCTCAATTAATCCGACCCGGCTCGCGTATGAAAAGTGCATCGCCGATTTGGAAAGTGGGTCGCGCGGGTTTGCATTTGCGTCCGGGCTTTCTGCGATGGCGACAGTGCTCGAGGTGCTCGACAGCGGCTCGCACATCGTCGCAAGCGACGATTTGTATGGCGGCACATTTCGTTTGTTCGATCGCGTGCGGCGACGCTCTGCCAACCTTGATTTTACCTATGTCGATTTGACCGACGCTAACGATCTCGAGCGCGCAATTAAACCAAACACGCGCATGGTTTGGATCGAAACCCCAAGCAATCCGCTGCTCAAACTAATCGATCTTGATGCCATCGCGAAAATCGCGCGCAAACGAAAACTCGTTTCTGTCTGCGATAACACATTTGCGACGCCGTGGATCCAACGACCGATTGAATCGGGGTTTGATATCGTTGTGCATTCCGCGACGAAATATTTGAACGGGCATTCCGATCTGGTCGGCGGCGTCGTCGTAGTCGGGGAGAAAGCGGAGTTGGCCGATCAAATTGCGTTTTTGCAGAATTCCGTCGGCGCAATCGCCGGCGCGTTCGATAGTTTTCTTGTCCTTCGCAGCTTGAAAACGCTGGCGCTGCGCATCGAGCGGCATTGCTCTAACGCGCTGGAAATTGCGCGCTGGCTGGAAGACCAGCGCGGAATCAAATCAGTCCATTACCCGGGACTAAAATCGCATCCACAACACGATCTTGCCCGGCAACAGATGCGCGGGTTTGGTGGCATGGTGACGATCGTTTTGAAAACAGATCTCGCCGGGACTCGGCGTTTCCTTGAGAACACGCACTTGTTCGCGCTGGCGGAAAGCCTGGGCGGGGTCGAAAGCCTCATCAATCATCCCGCGCTTATGACGCATGCCTCTGTGCCGAAAGAACAACGGCAAAAACTCGGCATTACAGATTCGCTCGTCCGGCTGTCGGTCGGCGTCGAGGACGTCCGCGATTTAATCGACGATCTAAAGAGCGCACTCGAAGCGATTTAATCCGTCTCTCATTAAACCTGACTTTAGTCGGGTGCCACAGCAAACCAACGTACTTCGAGCCGTTTCAACGGCTTTAGTCTGGCGAGCGGCAAGGACATAAAGCTGTTAAAAACAGCTCTTTCCGGTCCGCGTGCAAAAGCACCTGGATAAAACAAGTCTTAATGAGATTGCGCGTTGTGATTGGAGCATAGCCATTTAATCTTGCCGCTTATGGGCAACACATTTGGCCAGCTGTTTTGCGTCACCACTTTTGGCGAGTCCCATGGCGGCGGCCTTGGCGTGGTAATCGATGGTTGCCCGCCACGCATCGAGATTTCCGAAGCGGAGATTCAACGAGACTTGGATCGTCGTCGCCCGGGCCAAAGCAAGCTCACTACGCAGCGGAAAGAGGAAGACCGGTGCGAAATTCTGTCCGGCGTTTTTGAAGGAAAAACGCTCGGCACTCCGATTGCAATTCTCGTCCGCAACAAAGACGCTCGACCGGAAGATTACAGCGCGATCTCGAGCAAGTTTCGACCCTCGCACGCTGATTACACTTACGAAGCGAAATACGGAATTCGTAACTGGCAGGGCGGCGGTCGCGCGTCGGCGCGCGAAACAATTGGTCGCGTCGCTGCGGGCGCGATCGCGAAGAAGATTTTGTCAACGTTCTATGCGGATTTCGAGATCGTCGCGTACGTGATGCAGATTCACCAGTTCACGGCGAACATCGATCGTGCGGCCGTGAAAATGACCGACGTCGAAAACAACATCGTCCGTTGTCCGGACGCTGCCGCCGCAAAAAGGATGATCTTATTGATTGAAAAAGTTCGCGATGAGGGCGATTCCGTCGGCGGCGTGATCGAGTGTGTGGCCCGTGGCATTCCACCGGGACTTGGCGAGCCCGTGTTCGATAAGCTTGAAGCAGACTTGGCGAAAGCAATGCTGAGCATACCGGCGGTAAAAGGTTTTGAGATCGGCTCGGGATTTGCGGCGACACAGATCCGCGGCTCGCAACACAACGATGCATTCGAAATCCGCGACGGAAGAATTCGAACAACAACCAACAACTCCGGCGGGGTGCAAGGCGGGATCAGCAATGGTGAAGACATTTACTTTCGCGTTGCCTTTAAGCCACCCGCAACGATTGCGCTCGAACAGAAAACCGTCACCAGCTCAAAAGACCAGACCGAGCTTGCCGCTCGCGGACGCCACGATCCCTGTGTTCTTCCTCGAGCCGTGCCGATCGTCGAAGCTATGGCCGCGCTCGTTCTCTGCGACCACGCGTTGCGGCAACGGGCAATCCAAGAGTGATTGCAAATTGCAAATTTCAGATTGCAGATTCTGAGCTGTGACAGCTGACGAATTAAAGCTGCGCACGAAGCAGTTCGCATTACGAGTTATCAAGCTTGTGGCCGCATTGCCAAAGACGATTGAGGGACGAGCTATCGCCAACCAGCTCGTTCGCTGCGGCACGTCGGTCGCTGCAAATTATCGTTCTGCTTGCCGCGCTCGCTCTCGAAGTGAATTCGTTGCCAAAATGGGCGTGGTTCTTGAAGAGGCAAATGAAACTCAGTTGTGGCTCGAATTGATCATCGAGTCGAAATTGCTTCCAGTAAGA
>JBKOYE010000161.1:0-21830 GCA_046725275.1 Verrucomicrobiota bacterium | reverse complement strand
AGCTCAACTTCGGGGATCGCCTTGCCGATCGAAGTAGGGCGGGCGGCGAGTTGATCAGGCGGCAGCCAGGATGAACGAAAAGCTTCGGTCAATCCGTACATGAGTACAATATCGGTCCCTGGGAATGTTTTCTGGAGATGGTCAAGCATTCTCGCAGTTACCGATCCGCCCGATGTGCTCACATAGCGCAGCGCAGAGAAATCGAGATCAGCGTCAGGACCTGGAAACTGCGGATCAAACATACGACTGATGATGACAGGCATTACCGGCAGGGCCGTGAGTCGCTCGCGGGCGATCAGCCGAAACAAGTCGCGAGGGAAAATCAAATCGTGCAGATAGAGCGACGATCCCTTGAACAGGGTCTGCCAAAGCTGGTTCAGGCCGTAGTCGAAATTCAGTGAGAGCACACCTGCAATTCGATCAGTGGCTGTCGTCCCGAGATAGCTGGCCACGATCCGGGCGCCATCGGCCAGATTTCGTTGTGTGATTACAATGCCCTTCGGTCTGCCCGTGGACCCCGACGAATAGATAATTGCTGCCGTGTCGTCGGCCTTGCCCCGAACGAAAGGCTGACTGCCCTCGCAATCCCGACGAAGCTCGCCTAACGATGCGATCCCTTCTTCGTCTGGACCGCGTCCGAGCGCAATCCGTCCACCTACAACGCCACGGAGTTCCGCAACGCGGACAGATTCCGTGATCAAGAGCTTCATATCGCAGTCGGTGGCGATGTGTCCGATCTGCTCGGCACGGAGCACGGGATGAATAGGAACAAAAATGGCATTGGCCCAAAGCACTCCCAGGATTGCCACGACCTGGTCGAGCGTCTTCTGCATGCAGATGCCAACGCGGTCACCCGGTCGGATTCCCAGTTGGGCGAGGGCTTGGGCCGCCGCCACGGCCTCAGCGTGCAGTTGCCGGAAGGTCAGCGATTCGCTCCCGCTGAAAATCGCGGCCTTGTCGGGGACAGCAGACAGTGTTTGCTCGAATTGTGCGGGTATGGTTGTCAACCGTCTGGCCGTAGCTATTAGCACCGCTTGTCTCTTGTTAAGGGTGAAGATGGTAGAGCTTTTTCTCATAACATCCGGTAACGCGGCAAGAAGAAAAAACATGATTGCTCGCTGATAATTAGATGCCTTCAGGCAACGACGAAAATTCTTTCCAATCGAGCGCGGCGTTTCGAAAACCGCAGACCCTTTAAGTCTTCTGTGCCGATCTTAGCAGATCGAATAGGTAAAAGCGCAGCGGAACAGTAGTTGGCTTGATGCGCTGTAGTAATTCGAAAGAATGTCGGCCCCTGTTCACCGAGTGCGACGAATCAGCACCAATAACGAAACGTTTTGGCCGCGACCGCTCGACTGGTTCAACGACTGCTAAAAATTGTTTTTTAAAGAGTTCCCATTACGCGAGAAGATATTATTCTCTGCCAGCGATAAGAGCGCGACGATGAACATCTTTTGGGAAGAATTGACTGCCGGATTAACGAACCATGATCAAATGCTGCGCGTCTTTATCCGCTTGTTCGCGGCGATTCTACTCGGCGGACTCATTGGCCTGCAGCGGACGGATGCAAAGAGACCATCCGGGCTGCGCATTCACACCTCAGTCTGCCTCGGGACGACGGTCGTTCTGTTGTCGTGCTCGGGCGTGGGGCTTTCACTCGAAGGTGCCGTTCAAGGGATTCTGATCGGAATTGGTTTTATCGGCGCCGGTTCTATCCTGAAGTTGAGTGAAGACCATATAGTTGCCGGCATACAAGTTTCGGTAAGGCTCTGGACCACGGCCGCGGTCGGGATTGCGATCGGTCTCGGCCAGGTCGGAATCGCATTGATCACGGCCGTTCTCATCATCCTAGTCCTCGCTGTTCTTCGTGCTTTGGAACGCCAAATCGAAAGCCGCTGGCGGGTTATACCTGAACGCTCGCCTAGTGAGTCAAGACCGTGATCAGCCGGGACTTGTCGACTGCTGTTTCGCCCCTGGTGCAGTCGAAGCGTGCGATGCGTCAGTGGCTTCAGTGTAAAGACCGGTACAAACTTTTTGCCGATGTGCCCGGCACCGGCAGATGAGTCACACACGGTACATTGACGTGCTAGGCGCAGACGGCGTCGCCGATCCCCGACTGCTTGGCGGCAAACGAGCATCTCTCTGTCGGCTCGTGAGTCTCGGACATCGCGTTCCAGCCCGTTTTGTCATCACGCCCGACGCTTTTGAACGCGCTCTCGAAGATATGGACTCGCTCTCGCGCTCGAGACGCTCGACTCGCTGCTCGCGGGGTCCGACGATATGACTGCAACTGCCGAACAGATTCGTCAGAGCATTCTCTCTCGCCGAATTCTCTAGCGAATCCTGGAGCCGATCATGCAAACGGTCGACGCCTTGCGGCTTTGGGAGCAGCCTTGCGAAGGTGTTATTGTTCGCTCATCCGCTACGGTTGAGGATGGGAGCGCGCATTCGTTCGCTGGAATTTTTGAATCGATATCAATCAGCGCTCCGGAAGAATTTGAACCGACGGTTCGGGAGATATGGGCATCCGTTTTCTCTCCACGCGCCCTTTCGTACTTCCGGGAAATTGCGGTTCAACAAGTCCCGGCGATGGCGGTCGTCGTCCAACGTTTCCTGCGTGCTCAGCGCTCGGGAGTCATGTTCACGCGGTTCGCGAGGCCTGATGGAAAGCAGAGCATTCTCGTTGAGCACGTCGAGGGAGATTGCGAAAAGCTGTTCAAGGGTGAAGTGACGTTCTAGAGGCTTTGGCTGAGCGAGGCGCAAGATATTCCGGAATCGCTGGAAGGACAGCTTCGACGGGTCCATGCCCGTGAGTTAGCCAGGGTCGCCAAACAGCTGGAGAAAAGCTTCGGGGCCCCCAAGACGTCGAGTGGGTCATCCACGATGATGCGCCACACATCGTCCAATCCAGACCGATCCCTGCTGAATTCTCCGGCGACCCGAGCGCCAGGCCGGAATCGCCCTTGGCGACCGACGCCATCCTCACCGGAGTTTCTGCCAGCGCCGGTGACAGGATCAGGCCCCGTCCACCTAGTGTTCAACATTGAACAAGCGCTTCAGCTCCAGTCCGGATCAGTGCTCGTAACGCCGATGACAAATCCCGACATGGTGGTCGCGATGCGAAACTCGGAAGCCATCGTTACGGACGTTAGCGGAATTATTTGTCACGCCGCGATCGTGTCGCGCGAGATAGGTTCTGGTACCGGCGAGCTTCGGCATCACGACCGAGCTTTGCATAGCAATCTGCGGCCAGCAGATAAGCGTCGGCTTGAAGTGAGGCGTGATCGGTCGTGGTTTCAGCCCACTCCCTAGCTGCCTTCAGTCCGGATTCGTACCGGCCGAGCAAATAATAGCCTCGAGCGAGATAGGGGAGCACGTAATGGACAGAAGGCTGGGACTTAAGCGGCCGCCCTTTCGAGTCCTCGTCGAGAGCTCCCTGCCAGTTTGCGACCGCGTCTCCGATTGCGCCAGCTTGATAGCAGGTCAGACCCCAGTCGGTCCGAATTCGCAAGGCTTCATGGCGAGCCGCTTTGGCCATAGCAGGGTTCGTCTCGGCCACGCGTTGCAGCTCCAAGATGGCCGCCTCATACTGGTATTCGGCACGAAGATCTCCGGCACGAGTAATAGCGCGTTCGGGCGAGCTTTCGTCAAGGCCAGCCTGCCTCTGAAGCTGCCCGATCAAGTTATAGACTTCGATTCCGGTGGTGTAAAAACGGTCCCAGCTCATGGCCTTGCGGTAGTTAGCGATCGCCTGCTCGTTCTTGCCTGCGGCGCGAGCAACAGAGGCGCGATGAAAATAGTATTGCCCGATAATCGATGGTATGCCGTAGATGGTCAACACACCTACTGGTAGGGAGACAAGTACGAGACTCGACATCACCCGCTCGCCGGGAAACCGGCTAACTGCATAACAGGCCAGTAGAAGTGAGCCAAAGCCAAAGCAATACCAACCCAGTCCGAGGATAGAGAGCGACGCCGCAAATCGCCCTGGAAGAGTAACCACGTCGAAGTGCTTTGGGACCTCCTCGATTGAATCGCCATTCTCAGGCAGAAAACTCCTTGTGAACGCTTTGACAGCTGGGACGGCCTGATTTTCTTCGCTCAATCGCCGAAGCAAAGTGGCATGATGAAAGGTAATCCGACCCGGCACGAGCATCCAGAGCGTCAACAGCATCGCGGCCCCGAGTAGCAGTGACCACCGAAACCGTTTGCGAAAGTAAAGGGCAACAGCCAGGACTGCAATACCGCACAGACCGTAAGAAAATTCGTGAATATGCGGGACAATATCTTGCACCGGTAATTCCCAACCGCCAACATTGTAGCTATAGGGAAACTTAAGCCACCGATTCCAACTGCTGCACCAGTGTCCACCCCGCCACGTCGGAACCACAGAAGCAATAACCAGAAAGCTAGCGCAAATTAGCAGCCAGTAACTCGCCCAGATTCGGCCAACGACTTCCATACAGTGGTCTATCCACCTTGTCTGTGAAGAACCCGTGAGAGTCTGATTGATGTCTTGTCTCCTCGAGAACTTCACAGCTCGCTTTTTACGCGGCCTTTCATTTTTCTGTCAATCCTCAACTCTGCTTGCTGTTAACTTTGGAACCGTTCGCTGATTCATATCTAATCGAGACTTCGGTCTAAGAGACACCTGGCTGAAAGTCAAACATAGGCAATCGGAATGACCGCATGACTCGCAAATGTCATTTCCGCTCCGCACAAGAGCGTTGCGCTTCGCTTTTGTGTGCCGCATAATCGCGATTCGAAATCGGTCATGGCAACAGCTTTTAATCCCTCGCAGTACGTTGAGGTGCTCGGCGACGGCGCAGATTCAGCTGATCCGGGCCGGCTCGGTGGGAAAGGAGCGTCTCTCTGCCGGCTCGTGAACCTCGGATATCGCGTTCCAGCCGGTTTTGTCATCACGCGCGACGCTTTTCAACGCGCTCTCCAAGACATCGCGCTCGCTTCGGCGCTCGAGACGCTCGACTCGCTGCTCGCCGGGTCCGACGATATGACTGCAACTGCCGAACAGATTCGTCAGAGCATTCTCTCCCGCCGAATTCCCTCGCGAATCCTGGAGCCGATCATGCAAACGGTCGACGCCTTGCGGCTTTGGGAGCAGCCTTGCGAAGGCGTGATCGTTCGCTCTTCTGCCACCATTGAGGACGGGAGCACGCATTCCTTCGCCGGAATTTTTGAATCAATACGCGTCAGCACTCCGGAAGAATTTGAACCGACGGTTCGGGAGATTTGGGCGTCGGTTTTCTCACCGCGCGCCCTCACCTACTTCCGGGAGATTGGGGTTCAGCAGGTCCCGGCGATGGCGGTCATCGTCCAACGTTTCCTGCGCCCCGAGCGCTCGGGAGTCATGTTCACGCAGTTCGCAAGGCCTGATCGAAGGCAGAGCATTCTCGTTGAGCACGTCGAGGGAGATTGCGAAAAGCTCGTCAAAGGTGAAGTAACCCCCGAGAGGCTTTGGCTGAATGAGGCGGATGATGTCCCCGACTCACTCGAAGGATCACTTCGCCGCGGCCATGCCCGTGAACTAGCCAAGCTCGCCAGAGAGTTGGAGGACAGTTTCGGCGCGCCGCAGGACGTCGAGTGGGTTATCCACGGCGATACGCTACACATTGTCCAATCCAGACCGATCACTGCTGCATTCTCCCACGACGCGAGCGCCGAGCCGGCATCGTCTTCCATGAGTGACGCCATTCTCACCGGAGTGCCCGCCAGCTCGGGGACAGGATCGGGTCCCGTCCACCTCGTGTTCAACATTGAACAAGCGCTTCAGCTCCAGTCCGGATCAGTGTTGGTAACGCCGATGACAAATCCCGACATGGTGGTCGCGATGCGAAACTCGGCGGCCATCGTTACGGACGTCGGCGGGATTATTTGTCACGCCGCAATTGTGTCGCGCGAACTGGGGCTGCCTTGCGTGGTCGGAACTGAAACGGCGACGACGACGCTTGTGGACGGAGAGCCTGTCACGGTGAATGGATCGACTGGCCGCATCTATCGAGGCTGCATCGAACCGGAGGGCGCGGTGAAGTCACTGGGTCAGTTACAGTGGTCCGATATCTGGTCCGCATGGGCGGAGGCGACAAGAGATAGACCCAACCTCGTCCCGATCGTCTCTACAGCAGAGGCATTGAAAGCGATGCCTTCCGGTCTCACGAGTGTTGTACTCGTGCCGGACCTTGACCTGAGAACAAATAAGAACGGGCTCTGGAACGATCTTGAAGCGCTGCCAACTGATGCGCGCAGGATAGTGTTCGATAACTATGTCGCGATGGTTGCCAGCATTATTACCGAACGGGCGAACTCGAAGTTGTACGTATTGCCGTTAGGCAGCTTGCCTGGTCACGAACTCGGCGAGGCTATCGCGCGAACAGGAAACCCAGCCATCGCGCATTACGACAATGGCGTCGCTCCTTTCCCGTTGGTATTCGATTCGGAAGTAGCCCGGCCGGATGTACCCGCCGCAGTTCCGCTCGGATACGCCAGCGCCATCCACACTGGCGCGACAATAACGCGGCAAAAAATCGGTGGAATGAATGAAGCGGAAGCCGCAGCACTCGACACGATCAAATTCTTCGGCCACAAGCCCGGAACAAAGATCACGACCATGCCTGCGCCGGAGTCCCGCGCGAAGTGGTGGACCCTGCTACCGGAGTACGCGCGCTTCCACCACGAATTTGCAACGGCGGCGACGAGGGGCGACTTCGAGTGGCTCGAAGTGCGTCCCGAGCTAGTCATCTCTGCTCTTTTGAAGTCTCTGGTTCAGCCCGGCTTCGAGATGGTCCCGCGTGTTCTCGGGTTTCGAAACGTCCCACCGCTCCACATCAAATGGGTGAAATGCCGCTACCACTTTCGCTCCGACACCTTTGCCGTGGTCTGGCAGTCCATTGTTCGCGCGACATGGAACGAAGCGTTCATGGTTGATTTGATGCGCCGGGTCCGTGTTTCCTACGATCGGCTGGCTGAAGTTCTCATCCTATTTCCCATCACTGACGCGGAGTTGAACGCGATCTCCGGAGATCAGATGGTCGCATTGATCACCTCGTGGTGGCCCCGCTGGGTAGAGTTTTTCGCGCTCTGCTGGTTTATTCAGGCCCAGGGAGACGACATTCTGTTCCCCTTCATCAACGAGACAGTGAATCACAATCTGAGTTATCTCGGCTCGCCTCCCGCTAATCGGGCATGGCCCGGTCCCGCTGATTTCATCGCGCCGACTACTCCCGTTCTGAGCGGCGCATACATGGCCGATGTTGCGAAGCTGCGCGAAGCGCTGCTGGCTGCCGGGCTTCGCACGAGAGAAGAGGCAGAGTCCGCGCTGGATGCGGGACAACATCCAGCCATTGCGCAGAACTTGGCCGAGCATCTCCGGAAATGGCACTGGATGCGCGACCGCGACCTGCTCTTCGAGCCTTGGGATACACGTAGCCGCGTGATCGAGACAGCGCTCAAGACCGAGCCGCACGCGGTCATGCCCTACGAGCTCAATCTGCAGCGCAATATTCTTGCGCTAAGCTTCCATTTCGATCTCGCGCACAGCAGCGGCCGCGCCCTTGGGCTCAATCACGCTGCGCGTTTCGTCCACGACCTCAATGTCGAAAGAGAGAATCACCACGTTCTCTGGCTTAAGTATTCGTATCCGCTGCGAAAGCTTGCAGTCGAGATCGAGCGGCGCTTGATCGCAGCCGGCAGCCTAGATAAGGGCGACGTCTTCTTCCTGCAAGCTCCGGAACTTATTGAAGCCGCGAGGAAGCTGCCCGCTCCATTACCACCGGATCTCGTTTCGAAGGTGAAAAACCGGCGGAAAGGGTACCTCATCGAAGCCCGACTTATCAGCCTCGATGCAGAGCCGGCGTTAGCTGAAGACGATTACTACTGATGCCCACCAAATTCCTTGTTATTGAAGGTTGTAACGGTGTCGGCAAAAGTACAATCACGGAATACCTGAGCGCCCGCCTCGGCGCTTCAACGTTTCACTACCCGCCCGAGTTCGTGAGCTTTCGCCGCGACGTGCATCTCGATGAGTCTGTCGCGCCGCTTCCCCGCGTTGCCTACTATCTGGCGGCAACCTTGCATCTGTCGGACTTGGTGCGGGGTCAATCGAAACACAGTCATGTCGTCTGCGATCGTTATCTGGCAAGTCCACTGTCGCTGATGATCGGCGAATCGGCGATTGAAGAAAAGGAAGCTCACCGTCTGATTGAACCATTCTTGTCATACCTGTGCATGCCCGATCTGATTCTTCTACTTACTGCGAAACACGGCGTGGCCAGTGCAAGGATCCACAAGCGTTCGCTCAAATCAGGCATGCTGACCCCAGTCGCGCGAAGGATGCTCGAATCGGAAGAGTTTTTTCATCGGAGAGAAAATGCTTGTCGCCGGATGTCGATGAGACTGGGCCCCGTCGTGGAACTGGACACGACGAACCTCTCGCCCGAAGAGATGTGCGACTCAGCCTGGTCGTTGTTAGCGCCCAAACTTAACTGGTAGCGATCAGGGCCGGTCTTGATACGGTCGCGTCTGCGCAGCCCCTTGGACATGTAGAAGCATATTCGCTCAGAGGGCATTTCTCCGTGAAATCCGCGCCATCCGCAGTCAAAGAGTGCGACGAAACATCCCGATGATTTGTCTCGACGCGATTGCGGCGATTGCTGTTTAATTACGCTCAAAAAGGGACCCGAGTAGGATTCCTCGATCTCGAACTATGAAAACATCCGTCGCCTGGTCGGCAGCATTTGGCCGGCTTTTAATCCTTGCGCGGCGGATCGTGTTGCCGCTTCTTTTCCTGGCCGCAGGGCTGATGCTCGTGCAGCCTTGCGCGGGCGCACCGTTGCAATTTGAGCCGACGGGCTCGCTCGCCACCGCACGCAATGATCACACGGCGACGTTGCTTTCCAACGGCACGGTGTTCGTCGCAGGCGGGTACGACGGCGCCGTTAGCCTCACCAGCGCGGAACTCTACGAGCCAGCCACGGGGATTTGGAGGACCACCGCCAGCCTCATCCACGCACATAGTCGTCACACGGCGACGTTGCTGCCCAACGGCAAGGTGCTCGTCGCAGGCGGCTTCGAGGGTGATTTCCCTCGCACCTACGCTGAACTCTATGATCCAGCGACCGGGAATTGGACGGCCACCGGTAGTTTCGCCATCGGACGCGCTTATCACACGGCGACCTTGCTTCCTAACGGCAAGGTACTCATCGCGGGCGGTACTGACAGTAATAGTTTGTACCTCGCGAGCGCCGAACTCTATGATCCGGTGAGCGGAACCTGGGCGGCCACCGGTAACCTCGGCCATGCACGCGCTTATCACACGGCGACGTTGTTGCCCAACGGCAAGGTGCTCGTCGCGGGTGGTAATAGTGGGGGAACGACGAGCGCGGAACTCTACGATCCAGCGAACGGAACGTGGACGGCCACTGGCGACCTCGTGGAGGCACGCTCTTTTCACACGGCCACGTTGCTGCCCAATGGCAAAGTGCTAGTTGCTGGGGGACCCCTCAGCGGTGGCAGGAGCGCGGAACTGTACGATCCAGCGAACGAAACCTGGATGACCACCGGCAGCCTCGCCGCCGGGCGCGTTGATCAGCGGGCGACGTTGCTGCCTAACGGCAAGGTGCTTGTCGCAGGCGGCATCTTCGGTAGCCCCATCGCGAGCGCGGAACTCTACGATCCAGCAAGCGGGCATTGGGCGACCACCGGTAGCCTTGCCACCGCACGCGCTATTCACACGGCGACGTTGCTGCCTAATGGCAAGGTGCTCGTCGCAGCCGGAGTAAACGGTTCCTTTCAAGCTCTGGCGAGCGCGGAACTCTACGATCCTGCCGACGGAAGCTGGACAGATACAGGTAGCCTGATAGGCCATCGCCAATTTCATACCGCGACTTTGTTGCCGAACGCCAAGGTCCTTGTCGTCGGTGCTCTAGGCTCCCCGGATCCGACGAAAAGCGCGGAACTCTATGACCCGACGACTGGAACCTGGGCGGTAACCGGTACCGTCGCTAACACACGCGACTTCCACACGGCGACGTTACTGCCTAACGGCAAGGTCCTGGTGGCGGGAGGAATTCACGATGTTCGTTACTTGAGCAGCGCGGAACTGTATGATCCGGATACAGGGAAGTGGACAGTGACCGGAAGTCTTGCCACCGCGCGCGCCGACCACACCGCGACACTGCTGCCCTCAGGCAAAGTGTTGGTGGCGACAGGATCGACTAGCGGCTCTTTCGAGGACAGCGCGGAACTGTATGATCCGGCGAGCGGGACATGGACGGCAACTGGCAGTCTTGAGACCGCACGCACCGGAGCGTCGGCGACGTTGTTACCCAATGGCAAGGTGCTGGTCGCGGGCGGACTGAATAGATACCAAGTACTGTCTAGCGCGGAACTGTATGATCCGGCGACTGGTCTCTGGACCGAAACCGGCAGCATGACCATTCCCCGCTCTGGTCACACAGCGACGTTGCTGCCCAACGGCAAAGTCCTCGTCGCCAGCGGACCCAGCAGTGAACTTTATGACCCGACGACCGGAACCTGGGCCACCACCGGTAGCCTTACCGACCGCGCGAATTACACAGCGACGTTACTGCCTAACGGTAAGGTGCTGGCCGCGGGCGGTGTCCACGACGACATCGTACTCACTACCACAGAACTTTATGATCCTGCGAGTGGAACCTGGACAGTAACGGCCAGCCTTAACGCAGCACGCGAGTTTCACACCGCAACCGTCCTCCCCAACGGGAAGCTCCTTGTTGCCGGCGGTTTTACCTATAGCAATGGGAGACTTCAGAGCGCGGAACTCTATGATGTTGGCTTCGGATTCAGCAGCGATTGGCAACCTGAGATCGCCCGTGCGACTTTCAGATCTCGCAACCGCCTCTTCCTTACCGGCTCGCGTTTCCAAGGCATCTCGCAAGCTTCGGGCGGCAACACTCAGGATTCATCAACTAATTACCCCATCGTGCAATTGCACAGCATCGATAGCAGCGAAGTTGTTTTCCTCCAGGCCAATCCCGGCCGGCGCTGGTCGGACAGACGCTTTATCTCTCTTCCTATAAGTGGCTTTCATGCCGGCCCGGCTTTGGTGACGGTCTTTACCAATGGGATCCCAAGCATTGCCAGCTATTTGGTCGTCCCGGATGGCGACCAGCAGCAGTGAGTTCGCTGTAAGGCTGGTTCGAGCCACGGGGAATGGCAGGCGCGATTACTGCGCTGTTGAGAAACTCGGTTGTCACCGCCGACTACCGAACGTCAAATCGTGAGTGAGAAGAACCAAAGGTTGGCTGCGGTGTCTTTCTGAAAGAATTCGAGTAACATCCTCGCGACTTTCAACGCGCCCTGCGCTGAGGTATGTACACCATCCGGCTCAAAATCGCTGCGCTCCCAGATAAGGCCGTCGCTGCGCGGAGTCAGGCCATTGGCCCACAGGTAAGGACCCCATGAAACCCATGGTATCGACTTGTCAGGACTCGGATTGTTAATGTGCTCCTCGATCAACCACTTGACCGCGAATGCGGATTCATACGCGATTGGTTCCGGACTCAAGTCCGATTCCGAATACCCGCCATAAGTGCGACTGGAGACGTAAACAAGTTTCAGCTGCGGAAACTTGGTCCTGAGAATTTCCACGATCGAGCGCAACGCCCGCTGGAGAAGACGAGCGTTGTCTGGAAAACCACGAGGGTCACGCGCGAGGGCAGTCTTGAGCCATGTGACCTGAACCTGCGCAGCGGATATCTGGCGGCGTTGAAGCTGGCGGTCCACATGTGTCCAATACTCGCCGAATGGAACGGCAATGTCTGTTGCGGCTGCTCCATTCAGAGCAGCATCGATCATTACCAGGTTGGGGTTTTTGCGCGCGTCAGCCTCGGCCAACCGGATGAACTCCGAAAACTGGCGAGACGTATTGGACATGCCGATGGAGATCATGGCGATTTTTCCAGAGGCCGACGGTTTGCCGTCTTTGTCCAGCGGTTGCACGGTCGCGCCAAGCACTACTCCGGCTTCCTTGTAGGCGGACGGCGGTGAGTTTTCTCCAGCGGGGTAGAGACCGCCGGGAAAGTCGAGATATTGAGCCGATCCAAGATCGGTAAGTGGTGTAAGATCAATCGACATGCCGCTTGGTCACCTTGCCGGTGTAACCGTCCACGTCCAACAGTTCACCGTCTTGAAAGAGATTGCGGGCGTCTCGAATGCCCACCGCGGCAGGTATGCCGCATTCGCGAGCAAGCGTGGTTGCGTGCTGAAGAATCGCGCCTTCTTCGACGACGAGGCCGGCGACTCGCGGGAGCAAGGGCGCAAGATGTGGATGGAGGATGCGTAGAACAAGAATAGAACCCGCCGGAACGGCCATAGTGTCTTCAGCGTTGCGGATAACATAGGCTTTCCCACTGGCGAGTCCCGGCGCAGCGCCCAAGCCGGAATAGACTGTCGTTGAGTTTTCCGCGCTCATGGATTTCCGAGCATTCTTGCGAGGCGGCCCGACTCGATACCGTGCAATAACAAGTACTCGGTGTTTTCCATGTAACGATGACGGCGTGTGTGAATCACCGCGGGATTGATGGTTCCCGCAATTAGTTCGCGAATGTCGAGGAACAACAGATCCGCTGGTTGGAACGCAGGGATTTCTTCGCGATATCCCGCCGCCAGCCGCCTCAAGAGCGGGATCATGCCGACGTAAAACGCACGGCGCACATACCAAGTCTCGCGTTCCAGAAAATCCAGCCAAAAGGCAAGCAGACGCCGGAGCGCAGCTATTTTCGTTGGCACATCGATAGCGGACCCGGTGACTACGGGTCTTTTGGCGAAAGACAAACGCTCGCGAATTTGTTCGGCGTTAACTTCGTCGAAGGCCGAGTGGAGCAACCGAACAACATAATTTGGATCTTCATACGCGGGCGAGTCCCATGCCAGCGGGCCGAAACCTGTTTGACGAGTGCAGAACTCGTTAACGAGCTGAAAGACTCCCGGCGGCACGTGGGGCCACTCGCGTTGCAATCGTTGCGGGGTGTAATCGAGGGCGCGGCAAGCCTGATACAACGCGAACGTGTTTTGCGTGAGTTCGGCGCCGGCACTTTTCTCGGGAAAAGGCGGCGGCTCCGCATCCCCGGCATCCGCGAGAGCGCGCAAAAGGACATCCGGCACAAATTTGCTCAAGATTCCATAGGCTAACACAAGCGCCATCCTGTTCGCGAGATCTTCGGACAATTTCCTGGCCGACGCGTCGTTGAGCGAAACGGCTGCACGGGCGGCATTTTCGCTCGCATCAACCAGGGCACCGCAGGCGCTGGCGTGGGTCGTCTGCATGATCTCGAGATTTTCCGGCGTGAACCACGAGGGTAAGGCCTTATTCAGCGCGGCGACCTGCGATCGATCCAAAAAGAGGTCGCCGTTTTCATCCAACCGCGCTGGAAAATCCTGCTCGGATGATAGACCGGGCAAACCAACCGTGGTCACGGCTCTGGCTGCCTCACGGAAGAGCGAGCGCTGCAACGGCAAGCCGACGATATGCCGGCGATATGGCTGCGCGGATTTTGTGGCCGCCTGCGCCATGTTGCCGACTTACTTTACTTCACCGGCTTCGCCCAATTCCTTTGCGGTCAGCCGCGGAAAAGCGCCGCGGAGGGCCGCGCGTCGCCCTTCCGGTCCGAGCGCTGACATTCCAAGGCGGTCAGCATCCTGCGGGTCATAAGCAACGAGATGAATGGAAATCGGTTCAGTGACCGCACCGGGAAATTTCAACACCAGGGTAACGGTCTCCGCGCCGGCGGCGAGCATCTCGTCGGGAACGCCGAACTGGTAAACACCAGGCAACAATTTGCTGTCGATTTCAACAAAGCTGCCGGCTCGATATTCGCCCAGCTTCCCTTCGACGAGAGGTATCCGCCGTACTTGAGTTTCTCCTTCGCGAATGTAGGCGGCGCTGGAGTCCGGAGTCCGTGCGCTCAAACCCGTCTTGCCTGAACGTATGTCACCGGAGTCCAGGGCGTAAACGAGCAGTATCTTCGACGTGGTTCCTCTTTTCAGAGCATAGGACATATGTCATGACTCTTTCTTCGGGTTTAACTTTGCGGCTAGTTCTTTCTCGGCTTGCTCGCCCAACGCCAGTTCCATTTCCGTAAACCGAGGTAATGCTTGGCGAAGAAATTCATGCCGCTTGTGACCGGCCAGGCTCCACACGCCGATACGCTCCGCATCTTGGGGGTCGTATGCGACGAGGTTAATTTCTACCGGCTTGATCACCGTGTCAGGAAAACGAATCAACAGAACAGCCCGCGCCGAACCTTCGGCGATCATTTCGTCCGGCGCGCCGAATTGATATACTCCAGGCAGCAACTTGGGATCGACTTCAGCAAAGGCTCCCGCTCCCCATCCTCCGACCCGACCTTCCACGATCGGGACGTTGCGGGCCGTTGAGTTTCCCTCTCGAATGTAGGCTGCACTGGCGGCGGAAAGATTCCTGGCGAGCCCCGTTTTTGCGGACATGCCATCTGCCGACGTGGCATAAACAAGGAGCAGCTTGGATTTTGTTCCAGCTTTCATGGTGTAATTGTGCTGTACCGGCATGATGTTCCTCCTACGAATGCAACTCCGAATGTTTGGTCTCAACAAACCCAACCAAGGCTCGTAGCGTTTGAAAATTTTCCTGCATGAGGTCGGTATCCTCGATCTGGATACCGAAATGCGATTCGATGAAAACGATCAACGGCCACATGTTCAGTGAGTCAATGACTCCGCCTGCGGAGTCGAGCAGGGGTTGGTCCAATGTCGGCATTGGCTGCCCAGTCTTCGTCACGACCTCCCTGCTGATGTAGTCAGTTAATACTTCCTGAACATTCATGAGCCACTCTGTTGTTTCGGCCCTTCTCATTGATGGACCGCATCGCCAGAAGACCCGGTAAAGGAGTTTCTTGGTACACCCTGCCGGCAAACATATGGATGACGTCTTCTGGATATCGATGGTGCGCGAGCATGGAAAATGCATAGGGATGTTCCCAAAATGCATCGATTAGTTCCTGAATGTTGTCCTGACCACGATCACAGAGCCGCTGGTAGTCGGCAAATGGGTTCGGCTGCTCTCTCTTTGAGTCAGCGACAAATGATGCGATAGAAGAAGCGGCATACTCGGCTTCTTTCATCGCGAAAAAGACTCCAAACGAAAAGACCGGATCAATGAAGCGATGGGAATCGCCCACGCAGAGGAATCCCTTTCCAGTGAAATTCAAGAGACGGTAGGAGTAGTTGGAAATACCGCGCGCTTCCTCGACAAATTCAGTTTCCGGAAGACGACGCCTCAGTTCCGGGTTCAGCTGCTGAAGCTCGCGCATCAGGAACTGATGTTTGCTCTCATTTTTTGCGCGGTAGTAATCGGCGGGCACCACAATCCCAACGCTGGTGACTTCGTCGTCCAGTGGGATGAACCAGGCCCAATGATGTTTTTGGCGATAAAAAATCAGCGTGTTCCCGCTCGCCGCACCAGGGTCGCGGATAGCTCCGGCGACCTGCGAGAAAACCGCCACTTCACGATCGTAATTGCCGCGAACTTTTCCGCCAATCATTCCGGCATTGGAAAGGAAAGTCCCCTGCCCTGAAGCATCGACTAATACTTCCGACGCGATGTCCTCGACCGTGCCGCAGTTTGTGCGGACCCGCACTCCGCAAACAGTGTCGCCGTTCAAAAGGGGCGCGACAGCCTCTGCTTGCATCACCGAGACACCGCGCGCTGCGGCGGCCGTGAAAAGCATGTGGTCAAAATCACTCCGCCGCACCGACCATGTATGCGTATCGAAAAGGCCCGATTCCGGATGCCATCCTTTGACGGGAACCCAGAAGGCATTTTTGCCGCGCGGCCCATAGACCGTTACGCCGTACTTCACCGGATGCCGGCGCGAAGTCATTTCTTTCTCGAGCCCGAGAGTGCGCAGGCAATTACCGCACTCGCCGGTGAGGGATTCGCCGATGTGGTAACGAGGCGATTGTGCTTTCTCGATTATCGTTATGCGCAGGCCGGCTTGAGAGAGGAACATGGCAGCGGCGGTTCCACCGGGCCCGCCACCAATAATCGCGACATCGGTTTTCATCCAGCCCCCCTGCTAAGAACGACTTCCGGACGCGATTGGTTCCATGTGACGTTTTGGCGATTATCGGCTGAAAGGCTCATATTTCTTTCGGTGTCATCCCAGGCCTAACGGTTCGAACGCGGACCGATGAAGAGGGTGCGGTCGCTCATCCATCAAGATGATTGAACCCATCCGGGATGAGTTTTGTCAACAAAAAACCTGAGAAGTGCGTCTTAGATGCCACAAAGCGCAGACCAAGTCATTCCATCGACCCAAATCCGATAGCAGTGATCGATGAGAATGCGCGGGTTGCTTTGGCTGCACACAAAGAGATCGACAACTCGGGACGCTACACTCACATCTAAGATTTGCGCTGCACCTCCCGTTAATAGAATTTGCGCGACTTTGGTCAGATCAGCTGAGGGAAGCCCGGGCGTAGTGGCGTTTGCGAAACGATCAAGTGCTAGGAAGAGGCAGGCATATGATAACAAGCGGGGCGAAGGTTCGAATTCTCCTTCTCTCAATCCTTGGTACATTTCTCGGATGTCTTCGTCCTCGGTGATCGTGCTCAGCAAATCGTAGAGTCGCGGATGGCCACGCAGCTGCAGTAAAGCGCTATCGCGTGAAGCTACTATTCCAAGATCCGTAAATACGTCGCGGGCTACTGATGATCCAGGCAGTGGTTTCTCTTCGCTGTCCTCCCGAATAATATCGGTCGTATAATGGAGATCAGTCGTGGCACCGCCGATGTCGAGCAACATGCATGGTCCGAGAGCCTCAATTTTGGAGGAGTTGAACACGATCCGCTGAAAACCACGATTAACTACTTCGGGCGTGGGGCGAATCGTCTTCGACAGGCTCTTTCTGAGATCGCCTATTCCCTGCTTGTGAACCAGATCGTCGAGGTAGGCGTGGCGTATCGCGTCGAACACGCTCGTGGATTTGCCTGGGAGTCCTTCCGATAACGGATTAACAATCACAGTCGCCCCAGGGAATAACTCCAAAAACAGATCCGCATAGTATCTGTTGCCTGCATACGCCAAAGCAGAGAACGTATACTTGCTCGCATTAAATTGTCGTAGTCGCTGCTCCAGTGGAGCTCCTTCCGCACAATCAATCCCGCCACCAACAATCAGAATGTCGACATGATCGGTATTACCAGTGAGATCATCCAAACCGCAGACAAAGACTGGATTCGCTCCTGCCAGAAGGACCTGATTCCGTAATGTTGCGCCACTGAAGTGCTCCGTGAGACAGACAATCCCGACTCGCAGACCGCCGTTGGCCGATGAACAGATCAGCACGTCTTCATCGCTAAAACCGCTACCGTTGACGATAGACTCTATCTGCCGAGCAATTCCTGCATCGAAGTCTCGCGGATAAAACTCCTGACCGAGCAACTCGCCATCAGAAGCGACACTCGCAATCTTAACAATGGTTGAACCAACATCGATAGCGACCCGTACTCCCGATTCTGCATGTTCCTTTTCGCCGACTCGCCACTGCGTCATACCATGATGTTAATATCGCGGAGCAATCGCTCGTGCATCTGTTCAGAGTCTCCATTGCTAGCGAGGCGAGATTGCAGTAACACTCGTTCCCGTTCTGCATCTCCGTCGGAGATTGGGACATTACCTCGGTCGCAGATGCGTATCGAGCCGTTGCCATCCCGCATAGAAATCAATTTGTTTGCGTTATCCGCGTGTGGCGAAAAAGGAATATCCATAAACCCGAGCTGGAAAGCTTTGAAAACACTGCGCCAAAAAACATCATCCGGCATCGAAAAGATTGTCTGAAGGATGCTTCTAGTCTCAGACTCTATTAAGGCGATCTCCTGTTCAATGAGCGGAGAGGTGAGCAGTTGAGGACAAGGGAAGGTCCGGCACATATACATAACGGTATCTACAGCTTCGGCGTTGCTCGAGAAGTCAGGTATACCGAGAGCTTCGTCGACGGTCTTGACGACGATCTTATCCGCGGAAATTATGCTGGCTATGACGCTAGAGCCTGCGATAAGCGCCGCAGCCTTAGCTCGCTGTGGAGGAAATCGACCCATCCACTGGTGGTAGACCAGATAGGTCTGCATCGATTCGAAGCCAAACATTCGCAGGTACTCGCGCGTCAACGTCTTCAATACATATGCTGTGGCTATGTCCTGAATGACGGATCCTGTTTGGCCGAAACTTACAGCGAACGAAGTAACGCCCTGCTCGGCAGCGAGCAAAGCCTCAATAATCTGGATCGCAACAACAATAGCCGGCGGCACCAACGTCGCCGAGAGGGGACCGAAGCTTTCGCGATGGATTGGAGCATCTTGGGTCGAATTAACGGCGCAAAGTCGATCGACGTACTGCCAGTAAAGAAGCGACCGATCCAGGGGAAAACCCTCCGAATAGGGGAAGCAGTAGCAGATACCGCCGCCCTCGATTTCCACGATTCCGGAGGCGATCGCAACTTCCGCTAACAGCCTGGGGTCTGGAGTGCCGTGGCGTAGACTCACTGGTTTGTTCAGACCGGAATACAACTCGCGAGTTAAGGCGTAACCGTGACTTACTAACGGATATCCATTCAAATAATTCTTTCCCTCATTCTCGCTTCGACGCAGCAGTTGTTCCGCAGTCTCATATTGGTTATGACGTGTACAACTATCGATGGTCAGAGGGATAAAGTCTGCACCTGCGGCATCAAGTTCTTGCGTCAGACGGCGCTGGGCTTCGAACAAAGGGAAGCCGCCACGTGGTTGAATCAGCGGCCGGGACCGGGGTTTGCTGTAGGCCACTTGCGGATATCGACCCGGCGGAAGTGTCGCTAAATAATGACGCACTTCATCCGGTGAGATGCCTTTGGCGAGCGGCTGCGACAGCACCTGCTCGCGGTACCGTTCAATTCCCTGCAGCGTCGCCTCCGCGCTTGGCCTGGCCATGCTTCAGATCCTCCTCCAGTTGTCTAATGGCCACCCTGATGTCCGAGAGTTGATGGTAAACACGGTCGAACCCGAATCCTTTGAATAAAGCTATGACTTCTTCTTGACTACGCTTGCCAACGACGATGTTCCCCCCAACGTACAGAAGAATGTTGTCCAGGCCAACGTCAGAAAAGCGCTTGCGGAAATCTGAACACCAATGTTCACCTTCTCCATTTAATGATGAGACAAATACGGCGTGGGCATTTACTTCGAGTGCCGCCTGAACGAAGCGCTCAGGACGATTGCGCGTGCGGAGATTGTAAACACTGAAGCCGCATTCTTCCAGGGCCAGTTGCATAATCCGATTTCCGACAATGTGAATGTCGTCCCCGATGACACCGATAACGACTCGACTGCGAGACATGACAGACCTCAGTTGAGTACGGTTCGACCATCGCTTTGTTGCGATTGCATGTCCAATCGTTCGAAAGCGAGTCATTTTACGGTTCATCGGTCGAACTACCAAGCATCACCTGTAATAAAGAATTTCACCCCTGCGATGTGATGAGAAATGAGCGCCCCCTGACCCATCCAAGGTCGAGTGTTATCGACTATGCGTTGGTGAGAAGCAATGCGCAAATATCCGCAACTTATCGCGAGTTACTCAAGTAAAGAGAAGGTTATGGCCAAGTGAGAGCGGAGATCATGAATATTTGGCTCCCAAACATCGATCCATTCGGGCGATGCCAAGCGACAGTTTAGCGCTACCAGATGTTGAATCACTTTCACTGCCTTGTCTTGAGATGTTTATCGAAAAACGCCTTAATAATGGGTAGCAACGTTGGGCCTCCCAAGCCCACGCTGTGTCCTCGTGGAGTTATCTCCAAGGTTGTCTCCACCCCGGCTGCCTTGAGCGCCGCAGCTAATAACTCGCCTTGACTGACCGGCACCGAATGGTCGTTCTGCCCGTGGATGATGAGAAAAGGCGGATCATCTTTTGAAATGTAAGTAATTGGGCTCGCCGCGATCGCCTTCGTTTTATTTTGCTCGGCCGGCCCGCCCAGCAACGCATCGATGTCGGATATGTCTTTGCGTCTCGTCCGGGTCGACCGGTCCGATGCGTCCCGGTAGAGACGCAGAAGATCTGACGGGCCGGACACATCGCACACCGCTTGCACGCGGCTCGAATAAGACATGTTATCTCCATTGCCCTCCAGCTCCTGCACTCCGCCCGAAGTGCCAAGCAGCGCAGAGAGATGTCCCCCTCCCGAATGTCCCGCCGCGCCGATCCGGTCGGCATCGAGATTATACTTGGCCACGTTAGCCCGAAGCCATCGCACGGCCGCCTTGCAGTCTTCGATCTGCGCGGGGAAAGGCGCCTCGCCAGAAGGACGCAATTCGATGCTCGTCACCGCGTAACCGTCGCTCACAAAACTGATAACCGGAATGTGTTGCTCTTTTCGGCCGTGGCTCCAGCCTCCAGCATGGATCCAAAGGATAACGGGGGACGGGCCGGAGGCGTTCTGAGGACGATAGAGGTCAAGCCTAAGCTCTCTACCGTTGATGCGTTTGTAAACCAAATCCCGCTCGATGGCCGCATCAGCGATCTCCCCAGAACGACGCCTCGCCAGGGCCGGTTGCGTTGTCGTACTGCACAGGGCAACCGCAAGGATGATGATGGCTAACCACGCGCCAAATCTGAAACCAACCTGCTGATTTCTCTGCGTCATATTGCCGATGAAGTTGGGTCCTGAAAAGTCGGCTGAGAGCGGTTTGAAGGCAACGGCTTTTTCCGGCAAAAGCAGCGCAGGAGCCAGGGGACCCATTAACGCTCTTTCTGAAGCAATTCGATGGAATGGCCAGTCGTATTGCCAAGAGTTACGGGACTGCCTCGGCGGGCAAGTCGACAGCTATGGCACGCTATTTCCAAGGCGCGACCGAACCTGCCGAACGTCTGTAGAATCAATCGAGCCATTCGGCTTCACGTCTTCGCGGAAGTTCGCGCTTGTCACGGGAACGCCGACTTGAAGCCTCGTTTGTCTGACGTCGAAGCTACTTACTACCTTGTCCCCACTCGTATCACCGATCAGCATGTTCGCGCTTACGTCGGTGGAAGGCAGGACATGAGCGGAAGTGTCTGTTACGTCGGTAAGCGTTACGGTAATCTTCTGCACGTCAGCAACACCAGTTAGATTCACGGTCATTGTGTTACCAGAGAAACCAGGGCTACCCAGAACGCTGCCGATGCCGAGGGTGACGCTTGCGCTGCCACTCACCACAGTATTGTTGAAAGAGAAAACGAATTTATGTTTGCCGGCGCTGTTCCGGCATTCCAAGCCTGGCTCGCCAGCAAGTGGCAAATTAACGTCAAAAGTTCCCGCAGCATCGTGAGTTTTTCGCGAGACTGCGCTTGTTAATTGCAGCGAATCCACCACGGCAAGACCAGATGGGCCGCTCAATCCAATATCTATGAAGTCAGGCTCACCACCTCCTCCTGATGTCGGAAACAAGCCGATAGTATTACCGTCGCGGTTCGCGACGAACAAATTTGTTCCGTCGCCAGAGAGCGCAATGCCAAGTGGGCCTGACAATCCGGTGATCAGCGCAGCGTCCAGTATTGCCCCAGTAGCGGCGTCGTAAGTGCTAATGGACCCGGCACCGAAGTTTGAGACATACAGAACCCCGCCATGCACCGCGAGGCGACGCGGATCGGGCACGTCTATAATGAAGTCACGGTTGATAATATCTCCGTCGGTCGTGTATTTGCCGATCGTGCCGTTGCCAGGATTCGCGACGAAAAGATCGGTGCCCGAAATAGCGATGCCTTCCGGTGTGCTGCCCAAGCCCATAAC
>JBKOYE010000016.1:0-5604 GCA_046725275.1 Verrucomicrobiota bacterium | reverse complement strand
TCCGAACGGCAACGTCATCACGTGGAACACAGGCGCGCAGAAGATCAAAGGCTACTCGGCGAACGAAATCATCGGGAAAAACTTTGCCTCCTTTTACACGGCGGAGGACGTTGCTGCTGGCAAACCACAACGCAACCTGCGCGAAGCTAGTCGTCGCGGATACATTCGTGATCAAGGCCTGCGTGTCCGCAAAGATGGATCAACTTTCGAGGCCGACGTCATCATTACTGCGCTTCGTGATGACACGGGGCAAATTCGCGGCTTCTCCAAAGTCACTCGCGACATCACCGACCAAATTCGCAGCCGGGAATTTGAAGCGGAAAAAATAGCAGCGCAGAAAGCCAGCAAGGCGAAGGACGACTTTCTCGCAGCGCTCAGCCATGAACTGCGCACGCCGCTGACGCCTGCTTTGGCGGCAGCGACATACCTCCAGGATAACGCGGAGAAACTTCCGCCAGAGTTCGCGGAGGATGTTGACATTATTAAGCGCAACGTGCAATTGCAGGCTCGCTTGATTGACGACTTGCTCGACCTCACCCGAATCGCCCGCGGCAAGCTTCATCTCGATCTGGAAGATTGCGACGCGCACACGATCATCCGCAACGCGCTCGAGACCGCACATTCAGCGCTCGCAGCGAAGCAATTGGACGTGGCAACCGAACTTGAGGCGAAAGAGTATCATATCCTTGCTGATGGCATCCGGCTTCAGCAAGTGTTCTGGAATTTGATTAACAACGCCGTGAAATTCACCGCGCAAGGCGGGCAGATCACTATCCGCACATTCAATGACAAGCGTGGTCGTTTTCATTTCGAAATTGCCGACACCGGGATTGGAATTGAACCACAGCGGTTGGCTTCGTTGTTTGAGCCATTTGAGCAGGCTGATCCTTCCGTAACGCGACTGTTCGGCGGCCTCGGACTCGGGCTGGCAATTTCAAAGCGTCTTGTTGATCTCCACCGCGGCACAATTGAAGCGGAGAGTCGCGGTCGAAGTTTCGGTGCCACGTTCAGGGTGACACTCGACACTGTGCCAGTTGGAACCGCGGAAAGAGGTCGGAACAATGGCATTGCTGGAAAAGCATTCAAACCACTGCGCATCCTGCTCGTAGAAGATCACCAGGACACGCGACGCACCTTGTCGCGTCTGCTCACTCACTTCGGTCACCAAGTTCTGACCGCCGATAACGTTCACAACGCCATGCAAATCATGGGCTCGGACCACGTCGATGTGTTGTTATGCGACATCGGTCTCCCCGATGGAAGCGGTTACGAGGTGGCGTCGCACGCGCGCGCAAAAGGCCAGGTCAAGGCAATCGCTCTCACCGGCTTCGGTACCGAGGACGACATACGGCGCTCCAAAGAAGCCGGATTCGATTTTCATCTGGTCAAACCCGTTAATTTTCAACAGCTGCAAAGCGTTCTCGATCAGCTCGCCGCGTAGCTGGATCGGATTCGACTTCTAGCTCTTGGGCGGCACTCTACAGCCCCGCAATCCGGCCTAATCTTTCCCCCGCCGACCGGCGGGAGAGAGAATTAGGCGCGTCGAGATTTGCGCCATGATCGACGCCGACATTCAGCCGGCAAATCAGCTCGCCGCCGAGCCAGTTCAAACCGCTGACGCATTACTTGCACTCGCCGCTTGGGCGGCACGAGCTGCAAGCAATGCATCTCATTCAGCGGTGACCAACCTCGCAAAGGGCCTACCGATCTGAAGAAGTCGACGCCAGTTCTGGCTCCATAAGGGCCTCCGGATTTACAATGTCCTCGGCCAGTTTGTTCAGAAGCTCGTTTGCCTCGGATTCTTCATCCAGAGTTTGTTGCAGAAGCTCCGCGGATTTGTCCTTTCCAAGGAGTTGCGCAAATGTGCGCACACTGCCGTAACCGGCAATCTCGTAGTGCTCAACTTTTTGCGCAGCTACGATGATGCCTGCGTCGATAACGGAATCTTCGCCATCTGCCTTAAGGACCTCCGAGCCTTCCTCGATCAAGCCTTTCATGGCCTGGCAAGTTTTGCCCTTTGGCTTCTCATCGATTTCCTCGAAGACTTCCTCAAGCCGGTTGACGTGACCCTTCGTCTGTTCCAGGTGTTTCTCGAAAGCTTCCTTCAATTCGTCTGATGAAGCGCCTTTCTTCATCTTCGGCAATGCTTTAACTAATTGGTTCTCAGCATTGTACAGATCCCGAAGCTCGTTTACGTAAAGTTCTTTTAGTGTCTCCAGATTCATAATCCCCGTGTTTTCCTTTCTTTCTGGTTTAGTTAGCGTTTGTTGTAGGCACGGTACGCTTGCACCGGCCACAAAAAGGAAACGTGACAGAACATTGAAGTGCGCGTGTGTTAGTTTAGAATTTTTAAAATACGCCCGATCGTTAAGGGCGTGCAGCTTGTTAGCAGCAGGCTAAGCAGTCTGGTAAGCAAGCAATGAAGACTCCGGCGATTGTTCCACTTTTCGCATTCGCGGATCGGCCAGACGCATGAACGCGTTTACGTAATCGCTTGCCATACGGCTGGCTGTGAACCGTTTCTCAAAAACTTCGCGACAACGAGCACGGCTCAGGTCACGAACACGACCAGCGGCTTCCACCGCTTGTTCGATCTCGTTTACGATAAACCCGGTAACACCGTTTTCCATCACCTCAGGAACAGATCCCCTGTCGTAAGCGATGATGGGAGTGCCGCACGCCATCGCTTCAATCATCACAAGCCCAAATGGTTCCGGCCAATCAATGGGAAATAGCAGAGCATAGGCGTTCCCCAGAAATTCGTTTTTCTGTTGATCGCTGATTTCGCCAACCCATTCCACGTGGGATTGTGTCAGCAGCGGTTCGATGTCCCGCTTGAAATACCGCCTGTCAGCGCGATCGACTTTCGCCGCGATCTTAAGCGGCATTGACACACGCTTTGCGATTTCGATTGCCCGGTCCACCCTTTTTTCTGGCGAGATTCGTCCCAAGAAAGCCAGGTAATCTCCCTGGTTCGGCCGAAACTCGAACAGGTCCGCCGGTAAACCATGATAGATGGTCCTCTGCCAGTTAGCCCAAGGTAAAGGCTGCCGTTGAGTATTAGATATTGAGATAACTGGCACATCTCGAAACCGCTGGAAAACAGGACCCATGTCGGGCATGTCGAGGCGCCCGTGCAAAGTTGTGACGTGCGGAACTGGCAGGTAGCGGCAGATCGGAAAATGCAGATACCCGGTGTGAAAATGAATAAGATCGAACTCATTAGCGTACTCGATGACGTGATCTACCAGAAGGACTTCCCGCGCCACGGGATCTTTGCAGCGCTCATTCTTCCGGAGCGATCGCTCGCAGGACGCAATAAGCCGCGCATTTGTAACGGAATCGCCGCTGGCAAATAGAGTCACGTCGTGTCCAGCGCGAACCAATTCTTCAGTGAGGTAAGAGACGATCCGTTCCGTTCCTCCATAATGTTTCGGAGGCACGCTCTCGATTAGTGGCGCAACCTGAGCAATTCGCATTCTCCCCTTCCCCCTTGTGCAGTGTTGATTCTGAAAAATTGAAAATCTTCGTTGCGTAATCGAATTGGACGGCCGCTTTGGTTTTGTCGCGTTCCGTGTTGGGATGAATCGCAAGAAATTTATGTTTCGTCGAGGATCGCAGAAGTTGTTTGTTCAGTGGCGCATCTGATCAGCGCAGCAAACGCTTAGTTATTTTCGAGCGAATTTACCTCGCCAGGGCAACAAACGAGCCCAGAGACTGAGACGCTTGGATGTAAGGTGCGATCCGATTCATGAACATAGATGGATTTGCCCGCGGCAAAGGTGGAGTCGGCCAGTGAGGTTTCCGACGATGAACGCGAAGCGGAGAAGGTCACATCCCGTGCCCGCTTACGCATCGCCGAGCTGTTGCAGAAGCCTTTCGATGTCAGGTCGATCGCCCTTAGCGGTCTTTTTGTCCTGGCAGTTTTTTACACAATCTACTTCATGCGCTCGATCCTGCTGCCGATCGTTCTTGCGTTGCTGCTCAGCTATCTTCTGAGGCCGATAGTGCGGGGACTCGCACGATTGAAGATTCCATTGCCGGTCGGCGCGGCATTCATCCTAATCGGACTTCTTGCACTTGTGGGCTATGGAATGTCAGCTCTGGCCGCGCCTGCCGTGGCATGGCTCCAGCAAGCACCGGCTGGTTTCGCGGAACTGCAACACAAGCTGGTGCCGGTAAAAAAATCGGTAGCGCAAGTGACTCAGGCGAGCGGCGAAATCGAGAAGCTGGCGTCAACCAATGCCGAAACTAAGAGCACGGTGGAAGTCAAGCGGCATCCCATTGCTGAGATGTTTTTCATGCGTACGCAGGAATTGATCGCCAGCGCTGTTCTGTTGTGTATTCTGCTCTATTTCCTGCTCGTCTATGACCAAGTCTTCATCGCGAAGCTGGTCAAGTTATTGCCCACGCTCTCAGACAAGAAGACAGCCGTCAGCATCGCGCACGACATCGAATCGCAGGTGTCGCGTTATCTGTTCACAATTACAACGATTAATGTTTGTCTTGGACTGGCCGTGGGAACCGCGGTGGGCCTGCTCGGGCTGCGGAATCCAGTAATGTGGGGCGTGATGGTCGCGCTGCTCAATTTCGTCCCTTATCTGGGCGCGCTGACGGGAATCATCTGCATGACGATCGGCGCGGTCTTGAGTTTCGATAGCTTGGGCTACGCGCTCATCTTTCCAGCCGTCTATCTCGCTTTTGGCACGTTGGAGGGCAGTTTCATCACCCCATGGGTTATGGGACGCTCCCTTACTTTGAATCCCGTCATGATCCTGCTCTCACTCACGTTCTGGGGTTGGATGTGGGGAATCGTTGGGATCATTCTAGCCGTTCCGATCCTGGCGGCTTTCAAAATTTTTTGTGCGCACATCAAACCGATGGAGCCCTTCGCGGAATTTCTTAGCTAGCACCCTCGAAACACTGTCATCCTGAAGCAATTTTACATGCAAAATTTCGAAGCAATGGCTTTCGTTCTTGGCTCCATCGGAACAGTTTGCTGGGCCGTGTGCTTCTGGTGGATGCATCGGATTTCATCCCGTCAGGATGCGATGTTGGAAGAACTGCACGAAGTGACTAAGCGAATTGAAAAGCTTTCGCAGGCCGAACACGATTTGATCAGAGAGGTGCATCCGCAAGTTAACGAAATTAAGGAGCACGTCCAAGACGTCAGAGAAGTTGTTTCGCCCGAAAAGAACTGAGCACGGCTTGATCTGACGGTCAGCCGTCGCAAAGCCAGTTGGGTGTTATCTTACGTGCAACCGCGCAGCAGAAAAATCAGAAGCAAAATCGGAATCGGGATACCGAGGAGCCAAAGCAAAATGTATCCAGTCGCACCCGCTTGCTTGATTCCATTGATTAAATGCATCTGACACTCCTTTCTTGTTGTTGATTCGCACCTCGACTACATCGCGCGGGTGCGAACGTGGACGGTTTGATCGCTCGCCCAGTTGTTCTTGCGGTGTTTGCTTAGTGCGCTTCAACAACCGTTGCGGCTCAAAGGTGGCCCGTTAACGCAAGGATTATCAAAATCAAAAGAATCAATCCGAGACCTCCGCTGGGCCAATAGCCCCAACCGGAACTATACGGCCAGGCAGGTAGCGC